>JAZNGK010000118.1:0-16116 GCA_045576395.1 Faecousia sp.
CGGTGGTCTGCTTTTTGATGGGAATGGGCGCAACCGCCCACCGCAACAGCCGGGACAGCAGACCCAAAGAGAATAAATCCTCCGATGCGATAAAATATACGGGTCGGGGGAAGAGCGCCTTGCTGACAAAAAATTGGTCGAACGCGGTTTGGTGATTCAAAATCACCAAGCATTGTCGGTGCTTAAGCGCACGACAGGGTACTACCTTTATATGGTATTTCAGCCGCATCCAGGGAAAGATGACAACGGCCGCCAACCGAATGATTATCTTGTGTCGGCGCTTTGTCCAGCGCTGTGTTTTGGTTTTGGTTTGCATACGCCACCTCAAAATACAATCTCGCCAATAGTTTACCATTTTACAGGGCGTATTGTCAATGTTGCTTTTCCTCTTGCTATTTTTGCAGGAAATGGCTATAATAGAAAATGAGTTATTGTTTATTCTGGTCTTTTTTAAGGAGGATTTCCTATGGACCCTATTTATGTTACCGGCCACCGCAATCCGGATACCGATTCCATCGTAGCCGCTATGGCATATACTGCCCTTCGGAATGCCGTTGGGGACAGAGAGTATGAGGCCGCTTGCTTGGGTCATGTTTCCGATGAAACGAATATTGTGCTGAACCGATTCGGCTTTGCGCCACCGAAGCGTATCACCGGTCTGTTTACGCAGGTCAAGGACTTGGAATTTGACACACCGCCGTTTTTGGGTGCAGCAGTAACGGTGGGTCGCGCTTGGCAGATTATGCAACAGCAGAAGAACATCTCCGCTGTGCCCGTAACCAACGAGGACGGCACGCTGTTCGGTATGCTTTCCCGGGAGAATGTGGCAAGCTACAATATGGAGCTGGATTCCTCCAATGTATTGGAGCCGGTCCCTCTGTTTAATGTTCTGTCGGTGCTTGAGGGCAAGGTGCTCAATGCCGCGGGTGAGAATACGGATACCGTTGGCGGAAGTCTGTCGATTGCGCTGCCGCAGGCGCAGAAGAATTTGCTGTTTAACAGTCCGGACACGATTGTTCTGTGCGGTCATCAGCCGGATATGATTCGCAGAGCCTTGGAAATGAATGTCAATTGCCTTGTCCTGTGCCAAGCGGAGCTGGATGAGGAGCTGAAGAACCTGCCCACCACCACCTGCATCATCGCAACGCCCTATGATGCGTATCGCGCCGCGCGGCTGATTTTCCAATCCGCGCCGATTGGCAGAATTTGTCGCACCGCGGATTTGGTCTGCTTCCACCTGGAAGACCGCGTGGATGAGGTAAAGGAACAGGTGCTGAAATTTAGAGAGAATTGTTACCCTATTTTGGACGAGGAAGAAAAGGTTGTGGGCGTGCTGACGCGATACCACCTGCTCCGTCCCCGTAGAAAACGGGTGGTGCTTGTTGACCATAACGAGGCCGCGCAATCGGTACCCGGTTTGGATGAGGCGGAAATTTTGGAGATTATCGACCATCACCGCTTAGCCGATATTCAAACCAGCAACCCCATTTATGTCCGTAACGAGCCGGTTGGCTCTACCAATACCATTATCGCATCGATGTTCCAGGATAAGGGGCTGATGCCGTCGGCAAAGATGGCAGGTATGATGGCGGCCGCCATTATTTCCGACACCGTTATGTTCAAATCCCCCACCTGCACCGAGAAAGACATTCGCACCGCAGAGCGTATGGCGCGGATTGCCAATGTGTCCCTGGAGGAATTGGGACGGGAGATTTTCTCGGCATCGCTGGAGCATCGCACCGCAGAGGATTTGCTTTATGCCGACTACAAGGACTTCCATATTGCCGGCTACGATTTGGCTGTGGCGCAGGTTACCTGTGTGGATAGTCCGAAGATGATGAAGCGCAAGGACGAATTCTTAGCGCTGATGAAGCAATCGGCAGAAAAAGATAATCTGTCGATGATGATTCTCATGCTCACCGATGTGCTGAAAGAGGGCACACAGCTGATTTATGTGGGTGATGATGAGATTATCCACCAGGCCTTTGGTGTGATGCCTAAGGATAACACGCTGTTCCTGCCCGGTGTGATGAGCCGGAAAAAGCAGGTCATTCCGATGCTCTCTGCCCTGTGGGGTTAATCCACGCAGTCAGCTACGCCGACAGCTTCCCCGGAGGGAGAGCAAAGCACACGGTTTTGTACTTTAGAAACCATCAAAAACGGAGGATTGTATGGGATTTGATAGCCTGTTGGGCAACGCCCGGCTGAAAGAAAATCTGCGTATGCAAGTGTCGCGTGGCCACATTTCCCATTTTTACCTCATTTCCGGACCGCGTGGCTCCGGCAAGCGCACCTTGGCGCGGCTGTTGGCGGCGGCCATTCTCTGTGAGCAGGAAAATAAGCCCTGCCTGTCCTGCTCCGCGTGCCGAAAGGTGATGGGAAATGCCCATGCCGACTGCATTACCGTTGACGACCCCGAGCACAAGACGGTGGCTGTAAAAATCGTACGCGATGCCCGGGCGGATATGTATGTGATGCCCAACGAGGGCGCCCGAAAAATCTATATTTTCCCCCAAGAGCTGGGCATAGAAGGGCAGAACGCCCTGCTGAAAATTTTGGAAGAACCCCCGTCGTACGGTGTGTTTATCCTTCTGTCGGACAATCCGGAAAAGCTCTTGCCGACTGTGCGTTCGCGCTGTACGGAGCTATCGCTTTTGCCGTTACCTGAGGATATTCTCCGCGTGGCATTACAGCAGGCGTTTCCCGATGCGGATGCGGAAAGCCTTTCCGCGGCTATGCATCGAAGCGGTGGCTACCTGGGGCAGGCGAAAACCTTGCTGGAGGAGGGTGTCCTCTCTCCACAGACGGAAAAATTCGTCAAAAGCTTTGCACAGCGCGACTGCCTGGGTGTTTTGCAGGTGCTTGTGGGTATGGAAAGGTACAAGCGCGACCAGGCAATTGCGGAATGGCAGGCTTGGCTCCAGCTGCTCGAGCAGGGCTTGACCTGTCGCGCAGGTGAAAAGGCAACCTCGCCCTTGGCGCGGTTATTAAGCGAAAATCGCACCGCTGCCGAGCTGATGCAAGCAATTTCTGCCTTGCAAAAAATCATTGAATATGCACAGGGAAATGTTTCTGTGGCCGCCATTTGCGGTTACTTACAATGGACCTTGAGATAGGAGTACACAATGGAAGACCAAAACACAACCACACCCCAAACGGTAGAAGCCGTTGAGGTGGTGGACATACAGTTCCGCCCGGGTCAAAAGATTTACTTTTTCGACCCGGCCGGACACAGCCTGCGTGCAGGCGACCATGTCATTATTGATACCGCGCGTGGGCCGGAGTACGGCATCTGTGCCGGTGGTAATCATATGGTATCCCATAAGGATGTTGTGGTGCCTCTGCGGCCGGTTATCCGTCTTGCCACCGCGCAGGATGAAAAGATAGCGGCTGAAAACCAGGAAAAGGAACAGAAGGCATTCGCGGTCTGCTTGCAAAAAATTGCGGAGCAGGAGCTGGATATGCAGTTGGTTTCTGCCGAATGTGCCTTTGACGGGAGCCGTATTCTGTTTTTCTTTACGGCTGACGAACGCGTGGATTTCCGCGAGCTGGTCAAAAATCTTGCCGGTGTTTTCCACACGCGGATTGAGCTGCGGCAGATTGGCGTGCGCGATAAGGCGAAAATGGTCGGCGGCTTGGGCATCTGCGGACGACCCTTCTGCTGTTCCAGCTTTTTGGACGATTTCCAGCCTGTGTCGATTAAAATGGCGAAGACCCAAAATCTCAGCTTGAATCCCACCAAAATTTCCGGTACCTGCGGAAGACTGATGTGCTGTTTGAAATATGAGCAGGAGGCGTATGAGGATTTGCTCCGCACCGTCCCCAAGCAGGATTCGTTCGTGGACACGCCCGACGGTCGGGGCACGGTGATTGAGGTGGATATCCTGCGGCAACGGGTCAAGGTAAAAATGGAGGACAGTCCCGAGGTAATCAACACCTTTGCCAACGGGGAAATTGCGATTTTGCGTAACGGCAAGGCAAAGAAGAATGACCCACCCATTCCTGCGGATTTGGCGCCGATTTCCGGTAAAGGAAAACGGGAAAAGAAGGAAACGCATGAGGAAGAAAAGCCGTTTTTCTTGGATTCTATTCGCCTGCGTTACTCCGAGGAAACGATTGCAGACGAAATCGCGCCTGCCGAGGAAAAGAAAGAGAAGGCGCCGCGCGCTGAGGGTCAGCGGAATCGGCGGCGGAAACAGCACAAGCCGAAGGCTGTGCAAGCGGAAAAGCCGACTGTTCAGACACCCAAACAGGAAGCAAGCGGTGAGGCAAAAAAGCCGCATAACCGCCGACCCAATTACCGTCGTCGTCGCGGCAATAAGCCTGCCTCTGACAAAAAAACCGAAGCATAATAAAACGCCTACCCTTGGACAACACCCAAGGGTAGGCATTTTTCGTTATGTCTGTTTTTCCGCTTGCAAGAGGCGTTTTCCTCCTCTAGGCTGGAAAACATCGCGTTTCGGTCGGGCATACAAACGGCCGCGACCAAAAAACAGCTTCAAAAAGCTACTTTCCCGCAGCTTCCCATAAGGAAGCTTTTTGCTCTTTTACTCGTCCAAAGAGTGATTTCGGAATTTTTTGATTTTGTTTTCCGGCATTTCATCCAACAAGTCAATATCACGGTAATAAATCCGGACCTCTTGTGATGTATGATGTCTGTGCTTTTCTGCATCACCGCCAAAGCGGAGCGACAGCAACTGTTCCAGCGCAAAACACCGCTTGCCTACCCGGATCAACTGTCCCGGTGTCAATTTCAACCCGGAAGCAGCATACAAAATCTTTGTCTGCCAGAAAAGAGGAAGCTGTATGCACAGTCTTTCCGGTTTGCGGACGATTCGACGCAGGGTCCGATCAGCGCAGAGCGCCACTATACGGCGGATAAGCTTACTGCGTAAGGCATCCGGTTTTGTCAGCAGTATTTCAGGGCAGAAAGCATTGACTGTGAACATACACAGACCGGAAGCGGAGAGTGCTTCGCACAGATCTAAATACAGCAGCATGCAATTCAAGCGGAGCTCTTCTGACATGGAATCCGGATCAAAGCCCCAGCCCCGCAAGAGTGAGAGATAGCTGTCATTTCGGTTATGGCTGTCATGGGTCGATCCTTTTTCCTTTGGTAATTTGAAGTCGTATTTCCCGGAGAGGTATTTTGTGCCCTCAGCCAGCTCGCGGCCTGCGCCACGGCGAAAAGCAATATCTTCATATAGCTGTTCCCGGGTCGGAAGATTCGAATCAAAAACGCCCTGTGCGGAGGCTGCATATGCCCAATTGGCGGCATCCAGTGCGGAGCCGGAATCCATACCTAGCCGGTTGAACATATCTGTTTGACGATCTGCTCCTTTGGAGAACTGCCGACGGCATAGAATGGGGCATCCGGAACAGGGCTTTGAGGCAGGTGTTCCACTGCGGCTGTTTTTGCCGGTCAAAGGGTGCGTGTGCAGCTTTTGAAAATATTTCTTGTTCAGCAAGGAAGTTTTATTCGGGTTACGGAGTGGTAGAGCCTTTGTTCCTGTAACCGTGATAGCTTTTAGGTTTTTCCACCCGAAAACGGCACCGATGCCCGTTCGTCCGGATGTATGGGTTCCGTCCATGATGGATGCAAACCGGACACCGTTTTCTCCGGCAGGACCGATATACAGACTTCCGTGTTGACCGTCGCCCATAAGGCAGCCCAGCTGTTCCCGGCAGTCATCGCAGTAAGTTCCCCAAAGACCGGCAGCGTCATGAAAAATAAATTGGTCATCCCGAATCTCAAGCCAGTGGGGAGTGCTGCACCGGCCGGCAAGGATCAGCGCGTCATAGCCTGCCCGCTTTAGCCAAAGGCCGAACTGTCCGCCGCAGTTGGAGGATACCGGGGTGTTTGTAAGAGGAGATATGGTCGTTATGTCGTAACGGGAAGAGCTGGGGGCACCGGTGAGCGTCAGGGGACCGGTAGAGATTATGATCCAATTTTCTTCCGAAAAAGCACGCTCTTTTCCTGTCAGATGGTCGTAAAGAAGCTTATAGGCCATGGGTTTTCCCCCAAGGTATTGTTTCCGTTCGGCATCGCTCCAAGGATATTCCCGGACGGTTTCATCCGAAAGATTCACCAGCATTACCTTTCCTGTATATCCTGCGTATTCTGTAGACAAGTTACCACCTCCCACCATTTGCTACGGATATTATAATTCCGGGGAGCGGTTTTTGCAATCATTATTCGAAAGCGGTATGATAGGCGAAAGACTTGTTGACACTTAATCCAAAATACAGTATTATTTATATTGACAAATGAATAACATTCGACCTGCTTTTTCTAAGGAGAAATCTATGAAATGCCAGGCGTTAGGGTCAAGCCGGAAACAGCTTGGCCTCCCAGTGCGGTAAGAATGTGATGGATACACGATAGGGACGGTTTTGCCTTTGCGACCGCCCCTGGTACGACTGCACTTTTTTGCAGTCGTTTTTTGTTTTTTGTAGTTGTAATCAGGTTGTCTCGGAGGTTTGCTATGCTCAGTGTGAAAACGCCGGAAGAGGTTCTGGCTCTGATAAAAGACGAATTCACTCCTATGGCAGAAATGGAGACCGTTTCTCTGTCCTCTGCCATGGGCAGAACACTGGCAGAAGATATCGCAGCATCGGAGTATGTGCCAGATTTTAACAGATCCACAGTGGATGGATATGCTGTGCGGGCCAGTGATACCTTTGGTTGTACCGATGCGATACCTTCCATTCTCCCTTTACAAGGCGAGGTGTTAATGGGTCAGGGTGCAGCGTTTGCTTTGGGCAGCGGATGCTGTGCGGCAGTCCCCACCGGTGGCGCAGTGCCGGAAGGCGCTGACAGTGTGGTTATGCTGGAATACACCGAGGATTATGGTGATGGTACAGTAGGCGTGTTGAAATCTGCTGCGCCCGGGCAAAATATGATTTTCCGGGGCGATGATGTCTATCCCGGCAAGGCGATCCTGCAAAAAGGCAGGGTCCTTTCATCCCAGGACATCGGTGCGTTGGCTGCCGTTGGCCGGGTGCAAGTGCCTGTTGTCAAGAAGCTGACTGTCGGTGTGCTCTCTACCGGAGACGAGCTTGTTCCACCGGATGTTAAACCCGGTCCCGGGCAGATTCGGGATGTGAACAGCCCTATGCTGGACGCTTTGTTGACAAGCTTCGGTGTGAATGTAATCAACTACGGTATCGTAATAGACGATGAAGTCCTACTGCGGGAAACCGTAGAAAAAGCCGTCGCCCAGTGTGATGCTGTGCTACTGTCCGGTGGAAGCAGCGTAGGTGTAAAGGATGCTGCTTGCCGAATTATTGAGGCTATGGGTAGCCTTTTGCTGCACGGTATTGCCATCAAACCGGGCAAGCCTACTATTTTAGGTAAGACAGGGAATAAACCGCTGGTCGGTCTGCCCGGCCATCCTGTAGCAGCTTATTTTATCACAAAGCTGTTTGTTCTGCCCTTGTTATCGCAGCTTATGGGAAGAACGGAAGAGGTTTTCGCGACTACAGCAAAGATTACGGAAAATATAAGTGCTAACCACGGCAGAGCCCAATATCACTGTTGCCGTTTGGAGCGCAGGGGTGAGGAGCTTTATGCATATCCTATCCGGGGAAAATCCGGATTGATTACCACACTGGCCGGTACCGATGGCTATTTCTGTATCGACAGAGATTGTGAAGGCTTACCCCAATTTGCAGAAATTCAAGTTATTATCACACAAGGAGATTGATTCTATGGGATTTGAATATTTAACCAACATCCCCTTGGAAAAAGCCAGGGAAGATTATATCGAGTTGATGAAAAGCCATGGCTATGGTCCCAAGACGGAAGTAATTCCTGTGTGGAACGCCTGTGGCCGTATCACCGCCCACGCAGTCTATGCACATATTTGCGCGCCCCACTACGCTGCCAGCGCTATGGACGGCGTTGCGGTAAACGCCAGAGATACCTTTGGCGCAACGGAAACAACCCCGATCCGGCTGCACCCCCATCAATATGTCGTGCTGGATACCGGTGATCCCATACCCGAAAGCTGTGATGCTGTGATCATGGTGGAAGATATCGTCAAAAACGAAGACGGCTCCATCACCATCCACGACGCCGCAGCTCCCTGGCAGCATATCCGTCAAATCGGTGAAGACATCTGCGCCGGAGAAATGATACTTTCTTCCCATATGCCGGTTTCACCTGCTGCCATCGGCGCAATGATTGCCGGCGGTGTGCTGGAGGTGGAAGTGATTCGCAAGCCGGTCGTGGGCATCATCCCCACCGGTGATGAGATCGTTCCTCCCTGTACCGATCCGAAACCGGGCGATATATTGGAGTTTAACGGAGCTATCTTCTCCTCCATGGTACGCCAGTGGGGCGCTGAAGCGAAAGTATACCCCATCGTTCCCGACAAATTTCAGTTGATTAAAGATGCTGTAGCGCAAGCAGCCGGGGAATGTGATCTTGTAATTCTAAACGCCGGTTCTTCTGCCGGTCGGGAAGACTATTCTGCGCAGGTCATCCGAGAACTCGGTGAAGTACTGTATCACGGCATTGCTATGAAACCCGGCAAACCTGCCATTTTAGGCGGTCAGGGTGCTACGCCCATTTTGGGTGTACCCGGTTATCCCGTTTCCGGTATCATCGTTATCGAGCAGCTGCTGAAGCCCTTGATTGACCATTGGCTGAAAGTGCCTGCTGCGCCGAGTGTATACACCAAAGCAATTCTAACCCGCCCGGTTGTATCGGGTCTTAAATACCAGGAATTTGTTCGTGTGCGCCTGGGCTATGTGGGTGATAGATTGATGGCATCACCTCTGAGCCGCGGCAGCGGTGTGGTCTCCTCCTTCATGAAAGCCGATGGCATTCTGGAAGTACCCCAAGGTCTGGAGGGCTATGAAGCAGGCAGTGAAGTTGCTGTCCGGCTGCTCTGCTCCGAAGAAAAGCTGAAAAATACGGTTGTTGTCATCGGCAGCCATGACCCCTTGCTGGATGAGCTGGGCGATATGCTGCATGTTGCTGATTCTGGTGTTTATATGGCTTCCTCTCATGTTGGCTCGATGGGCGGTATCATGGCTATACGCCGTGGGGAAGCGCATGCTGCGGGCTGCCATTTGCTGGACACCGTTACCGGTGAATACAACCTCTCCTTTATCCACAAGTATTTCCCCAACGGCGGCGTGAAGCTGATCCGCTGTGTGGGCCGTCAGCAGGGCATGATGGTGGCTAAGGGGAATCCTTTGAATATTCAAAAGTTTTCTGACATTGCACGGGAGGGCATCCGCTATGTCAACCGTCAGAAGGGTTCCGGTACCCGGATTCTGGCAGATTATCTGTGCAGCCAAGAGAATCTGGATACTGCCGCTATTTACGGCTATGACCGGGAAGAACTGACCCATACCTCCGTGGCGGCGCAGATAGTCAGCGGCAGCGCTGATGCCGGCATGGGTATCTACTCTGCTGCAAATCTGTACGGACTTGACTTCATTCCCATCTGCATTGAGGAATATGATTTGCTGATTCCTGACCATGCGTGGGATACGCCTCAGATCCAGCAGATGATTGCTACCATGAAGAGCGATGCTTTTCGGGAGAAAATTCTCTCCATGGGCGGTTACACTGTGGAAAATTCCGGTGAAATCATTCCGTTGGATTGACACCCCTAAAATAACGAGGTGAGTTTATGGTTGATCGGCTGGGCCGCGATATTACTTATCTTCGCATTTCCGTTACGGATAAATGCAATCTGCGCTGTCGGTACTGTATGCCGGAAGACGGTGTTTGCAAAAAGAGTCATGCAGAAATGATGACAGAAGATGAGATCATCACCGCTGTGGAAGCTGCCGCATCTTTGGGTATCACCAAGCTGCGGTTTACCGGCGGCGAACCCTTGGTAAAAAAGAATATCGTTTCAATCTGTCGCAGAGCTGCCGCTGTGAGTGGTATGGGGGAGGTTTGCCTTACCACCAACGGCATACGCCTGCCAGAGCTGGCCGGGGAGCTGAAGGAAGCCGGGGTAACACGGCTGAATTTAAGCTTGGATACATTAAATGAGGAAAAGTATGCTTACATCACCCGTGTGGGAAAGCTGGAAGCATTCCGGGCGGGTCTGGATGCCGCACTGACGGTAGGTTTTGAGAAAATAAAAATCAATTCCGTGTTGATTGGCGGCTTTAACGAGGAGGACATTCCACAGTTGGCGGAACTGACCAGGCAGTATCCTGTGGATATGCGCTTCATCGAGATGATGCCCATGTATGACAGCGGTGATTTTGATGAAAAGGCCTTCATTTCTTGCGCCCGTGTTCTGAATTATCTGCCGGATGCGATTCCGGTAGAGGAAGATGGCGGTGTTGCTAAATTATATCGTTTACCCGGAGCCAAAGGAAATATCGGACTGATTAGTCCGATTAGCGCCCACTTCTGCGGTCAGTGCAATCGCATTCGTCTGACTGCCGATGGCAAGGTGAAGCCTTGCCTGCACAGTGCTGATGAGTATTCTTTGAAGGGCTTGGACTTTGCTGGGATGCAGAGTGTATTAAAAGAAGCTATTTGGAACAAACCTGCTTGGCATGGGGACTTGGATGTCCTGCACAAAAGTCAGGCTGGAAGAAACATGAACCAAATCGGAGGTTGAACTATGGGAGACTTTACCCATTTTAATGAACAGGGTCGCGCAAAGATGGTGGATGTGGGTGAAAAACCCGTTTCTCAGCGCCTTGCTGTGGCGGCAGGCCGTGTGCTTGTAAATGAAGAAACCTTTTCTCTGATTCAAAGTGGAGGAATGAAAAAGGGAGATGTGCTGACGGTTGCACAAATTGCCGGTGTTATGGGCGCCAAGCGTACCCCGGATATCATCCCCATGTGTCATCCCATCTTAATAGATGGTATCAATCTGGAGCTGACACTGGATGAAAATCGTAAATCTGTGGAGATTCGTGCCACTGTTTCCTGCGACGGCCGTACCGGCGTAGAAATGGAAGCACTGACAGCTGTTTCCACCGCTGCTCTCACGGTTTATGATATGTGCAAAGCTGTTCAAAAGGATATGATTATCACCGATATTCGTCTGCTGCAAAAGACCGGCGGTGTGCACGGTGATTATGAACGGGAGGAATGACTATGTATACAGCAGCAGTTATTACCATCAGTGATAAAGGCTCTCGCGGTGAACGCATAGATACTAGCGGTCCTAATCTGGTTGAAATTCTGAAGGATAAAGGATTCAATGTTACCTATACCCAAATCATTCCCGATGATCGGGAGTTGATCAAGGCTGAGCTTATGAAATGTGCTGACGAATTGAATATCGCGTTGGTGCTAACCACCGGCGGAACAGGCTTCTCTCCCCGGGATGTTACTCCGGAAGCTACCATGGAGGTAGTTGAGCGCCCCACCCCCGGTATCCCGGAAGCCATGCGTGCAGAATCTATGAGAATAACGCCCAAAGGCTGTCTTTCCCGGTCTGCAGCCGGCATACGGAAGAGGAGTCTGATTATTAACCTCCCCGGCAGCAAAAAGGCAAGTCAGGAAAATATAATGGCGGTTATTGACCCCGTTTCTCACGGACTGGATATGCTTTACTCTGAAGGCAGCGCAGACTGCGCCAAATAACAAACCGCCCCTGCTTCAATGTAAGCAGGGGCGGTTTTATTTCAATTCAGCTCTGTTTCCACAACGCACTCATTCTTGATTCGGCCCACCAGATACTGCAGTGCTTCCACAACTCTGGGGCGAATATCACCGCCAATGAGCACATACATAATGTCGTCGCCCATTTTTAGCTGCCCTTCATTCAGCCAGACTTTGATATAATAAATGCCCTCTTTTTTGTAGGTGTCGGCAATGACGGAATTAACCTTTTCTTCATCGTAAGAGAAGACCATACCGGTAACTTCCTTGCTGTTCTCCGCACCGTAACGGACTTTCGCCTTGGCAGTCTGGCGGACAGTTCCGTTATGGGTCAAATACATGCCGATTTTCGGCGCGGATTCATGGGCTTTGGCTTCTGCCAGCCATGCGTCAATGGAAGGGATTTCTTTCTTCATTACGAAAACCTCCGACTTAGAAAAATGAACCGGCACCGGACTGTGCCTCTCCTCTATTATACCGCAATTATAAAAAAAAGAAAGGAAAATCTGTTGCTTTTTCTTTTTTCTTGTGGTATAATTCATTGGTAAAAATGAGCCCCCCAATTGTGTGGGTACATAGCCTTTGTGGAGCGGTGGACGAGCCTCTTTCCAAAAGCAAAAATGGTAATACTAAAAGTATACCCTTTTGCATTTGGTGTGGTTCGTTTTTTTATTTTCTTTTTCTGGAGGAACGATATGAAAAAACTGCTCTCTCTGCTGCTTGCTCTGGTTCTGATTTTGAGTCTGGCTGCCTGCAGCAACACCAACTCCAAGGACGCCACAGAAGGCACCTCTGCCGTCGACACCATGATTCTAAAGGAAGCCGACGACAAGATGCTCAACACCTATTCTGCCATCGCTGTCAATCCGGATGCTCCGTTTGTGGATGCTGACGGTAATGCTGTTTCCGGTGTCTATGTGAACACTGCCGGTGCGAATGCCTTGATTCAGTGGCTGCTGAGCGAAGAAGCATTGAAGAAGGCCGCTGAATATGGTTTCGCAGAGTACGGTGAATACCTGTTCTATGTGTTGGACAATGCTCCCAAGCATACCGGCGAGATTGCCAAGGCTACTGAGGAAACCAAGACTATCCGTCTGTCCACTACCACTTCCGTGAAGGACTCCGGCCTGCTGGACTACCTGCTGCCTGTTTTTGAGACCGCCTACGGCTACAAGGTGGAGGTTCAGTCTGCCGGTACCGGCAAGGCCATCGCTGCTGCCAAGGCAGGCAACGCTGACCTGATTCTGGTCCACTCCAAGAGCCAGGAGGAAGCTTGCGTCAACGACGGCTTCGGCCGTGTTGTGGAAGGCTTCGATGCCGAGCGCGTTTCCTTTATTTACAACTACTTCGTCTTGTGCGGTCCTTCTGCTGACCCTGCCGGTGTCAAGACTGCCGCTTCCGTTTTGGATGCTTTCAAGGCCATTGCTGACGGCAAGTACAAGTTTATCTCCCGCGGCGACGGCTCGGGTACCCACACCAAGGAACTGTCTTTGTGGCCTGAAGCCCTTGGCATCACCCAGGAAGCTGATTCTTTCAAGGATTATACCGAATGGTATACCTCTGCTAACACCGGCATGGGCGCTTGTCTGGTTATGGCTGAGGAAATGGGTGCCTACATCCTGACCGATAAGGCTACCTTCCTGACCTTTGTGGCAAATAAAGGTGTTATGGATTGATTTTTCCACAAGCATAAAGTAAAATAATCCCGTGGGAGATCTCTCCTACGGGATTTTCTAAAGAAAGGGGGCAGCACATATGAAAACATCCTTGATGAAAGCGATTGAGCTGATTCTGACCATGGATGCGGAATTGCTGGACATTTTAAGTGTTACTGCCGAAATGAGCATACAAAGCTCAATCCTTGCCTTGCTGATTGGATTGCCGATTGGCTTTTGGCTGGGCGCTTGCAAATTCCCCGGAAGAAATGTGCTGCTGGTTGCCAACCGGACCTTAATGGGTATGCCTCCGGTAGTTTGCGGCTTGCTGTTTTACATGCTGTTTTCCGGTGTTGGACCCTTTCGCCATTTGCGGTTGCTGTTTACGGTAGATATTATGATTATGGCGCAGGTCGTGTTGATTACTCCCATTGTAGTAGGGAATATAGAAGCCTATGTTGCCGGTGTCGCCCCGGCTGTTCGGGAAACGGCAAAGGGACTTGGACTAGGAGGCTTAAAAACCTTCCGGCTTCTTTGCGGCGAATGTATCTATCAAATCATCTCCGCCTATTTGCTGGCATTCTCCCGTTCTATTGCAGAGGTGGGAGCGGTGTCTATGGTTGGCGGTGCTATCAGTTGGAAAACCAATGTAATGACCACGGCGATCATGCAGTATACGAACCGGGGTAATTTCTCCCTGGGTGTAGCGTTAGGCATCATTCTACTAAGCCTTTCACTGATTGTTAATATTGCCATTTCCCTACTGCAAAGGAGGTTGAGTCGATGAAGATATCTCCTTTTTCGAAAACCTACGAGGGTCGATGTGTCTTGTCCTTTCCCGGGATAGAATTGCATCCGGGAAGAATCTATGCGATTATCGGCGCCAACGGCAGCGGAAAATCTACTTTCGCCAAGATCCTTGCTGGGGTCCTGCATCCGGACAAAAAAGAACGGCTGTTCAGTCAGGTTTCTGTTGGATATATGCCTCAGAAAAATTATGCCTTTCGTATGAGCACCAAAGCCAACCTTCTATTGAATGGAAATGACAAAACTCGCGCCACTGCCCTAATGGAAGCAGTCCGGATCAGTCATCTGGCTAACAAACGGGCAGATCGTCTCTCAGGCGGTGAAACTGCCCGGATGGCTTTGGCGCGGCTTATGATGAAGTCCTACGATTTGGCGATTCTAGACGAGCCTACCGCACCTATGGATATGGAAACCACACTTCTTGCTGAGCAACTAATTGTCGACTATGTGAATAGAACAGGTTGCGCTTTGGTGCTGGTTACGCACAGCTTGCAGCAGGCGCGGCGGATCGCCAATGAAGTCCTATTTTTCCATGAGGGAAAACTTTTGGAGAGAGGAACTGCTGAGCAGCTGTTGGTCGCTCCGGAAAAGGTTGAAACAAAACGCTTTTTAGAATTCTACGGATTCTAACTTCCTTTTCTATCATATCATTGCATTGAAATAAACCTGTTAATATCAAGCAGATTGACAATTCAGGCAAATAAAACGGGTGTACTGCTTTGTGCAGTACACCCGTTTTGTCTTAATGTTGCTTTTGTATATCTCATTTCCGGTCTGCATCCGTGGAGGGGATCGCAAAGCTACAGCCTTTTAATCTGTTGGGAGCGCTGTAGATATTGAAACGGTTCTCCCGGGAAAAACCCAGAAGCGTAATGTTGGCGCTACGGGCAGTTTCCACAGCTGCAATAGTGGGAGTGGAACGGGATACGATCATAGGGACACCAATGGCGGCTACCTTTTGGATCATATCCATAGGGATCCGGCCGCTGGTAAGGATATACTTATCTTTCAGCGAAATCCCACTGAGCAGTGCCTTTCCCGCCAGCTTGTCCATGGCGTTGTGTCGGCTGATATCCACGCAGGAGAAGTAAGTGCCGCTGTCATCGCAAAGAGCACAGCAATGGGTTCCTGCAGTCGCTTTTTGCAGAGTGGAATTGTCGTAGAATTGCTGCTGATTATTAAGCAGGATCTCTGGGTCAAACACAGCGCTGTCAAACAGGGGCATCCGCGACTGAGGTTGGAATTGCGCTAACCTGACAGAAGCGCTTCCAGCCTCTTCATCCAGCTCCAAAGACGCAATATCGTCCAAAGAACGGATATATCCCTGTGTATAAAGATAACCCACCAGGAGTTCTTTACGCTCACTGGGAGAACAATACAAAACCCTATCTGTTTTTCCGGAAATCTCTACCTTTAGAGCCGTTTCGTGGACCATCAAATCTCGCATAGGGACATATTCTCCCCGGATATAGCGAACAATTTCCAGCTTATCCACCAAAGCTCTGGCTTCTCCTTCCGGTTCCTCCGCAGTGGTGCCTAAATATTTTTCGTATTCGCTACGTGTGTTGATGTTGGTAAACATTTGAAGCTCCTTATCAAAAATGGCAGCCTCATCCTGGGAGATCACGCAGGCCCGGCTTGCGTAAATAAAGCGGAACAGAGAACTGTTTCCGGTTTCCAGCCGGTAAACCACCTCGTCCAACAGTGCGCGAGAATAAAAGGCGTTGAATGGCTCAAGCCGATCTTGAAATTTGCCGGCACAGATATCTGCTCCGGAATCCAAAAGATTTCTTTTCAGATGGCGAACAAAGTCCAAGTTTACCACCGGCATATCACAGGCCAGCAGATATACATACTGACTGCGAGCGTGATTCAATGCCGCATGCACACCGGTTAAAGGCCCTTTGTCTAGGTAGGTATCGCTACACAACCGGACGTCCATGCCTTCATACAGCTGAGGTTTGGCGGTAACGATAAGGATATCAGAAAATTCTTCCTTCAGCGTTCGAATAATATTTTCCAGAATCCGTCGGCTATCTGCCATCAGGAGCTGCTTAT
>JAZNGK010000119.1:0-3364 GCA_045576395.1 Faecousia sp.
CCAATACACAATGACCACCATTGAGGAGCTGGGTCTGCTCAAAATGGATTTTTTGGGATTGCGAAACTTGACGGTTATCGAGGATGCGCAGCGGCAAATTCGTGAGCTTGAGCCGGACTTTGACATTGATAAAGTGCCGGACGATGACCCTGCAACCTTCCAAATGCTTGCCGAGGGCAAGACCCAGGGCGTGTTCCAGCTGGAGTCTGCCGGTATTACCGGTGTGTGCGTCAATATGAAGCCGACCTCTATTGAGGATATGACGGCTATCGTTGCGCTCTACCGTCCCGGACCAATGGATTCCATTCCCAAATTCATAGCCAACAAGCTGGACAATCGCAAAATTACCTATAAAACACCGCTTCTTGAGCCGATTTTGAAGGTTACTTACGGCTGTATCGTCTACCAAGAGCAGGTGATTGAGATTTTTCGGTCCCTTGGCGGTTACACCATGGGACAGGCGGATAATATTCGTCGCGCTATCTCTAAAAAGAAGATGAAGGTCATCGATGCGGAACGGACTGTGTTCGTTTACGGAGATAAGGCGCAGGGGATTCCCGGTGCGGTTGCAAAGGGTGTCAGCGAACAGGCGGCGCAATCGATTTACGATGAAATTGTCGATTTTGCAAACTACGCCTTTAATAAGGCACACGCGGTTTGTTACGCAGTGGTATCCTACCAGACTGCCTACCTGAAATGCCATTATCCGAAACAGTATATGGCGGCGCTGATGACCTCTGTGCTGGATGCTGCCACCAAAATTTCCGGTTATATTGCCGAGTGTAAGGATTTGGGTATTGCAACACTACCACCGGACATCAATCACTCGCTGGATAACTTTGCGGTGGAGGGCGATTCCATTCGTTTCGGCTTGGGTGCTGTGAAAAATGTAGGCAGAGGCTTGATTCGCAGTATGGTTGCCAAGCGGAACGAGGGCGGTCTGTTCCAATCGTTGGAGGACTTCATTCAGCGCATGGGGGACGAGCTGAACAAGCGCGCGGTGGAGAACTTCATCAAATGCGGTGCGATGGACTGCTTTGGCTATCACCGTAGCGAATTGCTGGCTGTGTACGACAGTATGATGGATTCGATTGCGTCTTCTCGCAAGAAGAATCTGGACGGTCAGCTGGGTATGTTTGCCATGTTGCAGGATACGGAAGCTGCGGTGGAAATTCCCATTCCCAAGCTTGCGGAGATGAAGAAGGCGGATTTGATGCTCATGGAAAAGGAAACAACGGGCATTTACCTGTCCGGCCACCCTATGGACGACTACCGCCACCTGCTTAAGGGTACCCATGTGGTACCGATTGGTACCTTGATGGACGAGGAAAGCACCTATCAAGACGACCAAACGGTAAGCGTTGCCGGTGTGGTGCAGTCAATAAAAATGAAGACGACTCGCAATAACTCAATGATGGCATATGTTACCTTAGAGGACGACACCGCATCGGTTGAAATGCTGGCATTTTCCAATGTGCTGAATCAGTACGGCGGTTATTTGAAGGAAAATCAGCCGGTTGTGATTGTGGGAAGGCTTTCCATGCGTGATGATAAAGAACCGCAAATTGTGATAAATCGCGCCCGACCGATGTCGGATTTTGCCAACCAGCCGCAGAAACTCTATCTGCGTCTACCCAGCGAGGCAGGGGAACTGTTTGGCAAGGTGCGTACCATTCTCAGTCAGTATAAGGGCAATACACCGGTGGTGGTATATTTTGCCGACACCAAGCAACGACGGGGTAGCACCTGTGCCTTGGCAGACGATATGCTGACCGCCCTGTCTGAATTGCTGGGGCAGGAGAATGTTGTTGTAAAATAGCTTTCCATTTTCAGTTAAATGTGTTATACTAATCGGAAGGGGGTGTTGCCGTGAGGAAAAGAACATTGTGCGTTTTGTGCGTCCTAGCGGTAGCGCTGCTGTCCGGCTGTACCATACGGACGGTTGACCAAATGTACCGGCTACCCAAACGCTCTAAAAATTACAGCAATCTGCAATCTGTTATCGACAAAGCGATGACAGGCTTGGAGTTCAGCGCACCCGTTTCCGGTGAAAACCAGCAATCTGTGCAAATGGCAGATGTGGATGGGGACGGGGAACAGGAATACCTTGTCTTTACCAAGGGGACCTCGCAGCTTCCGTTGCGGATTTTGGTGTTTGATGCGGTGCAGGGTAAGTTCGTGCATGAGGACACCATCGAAAGCAACGGCACAACCTTCGATCAGGTGGAGTATATCCAGATGGACGAAAATCCCGGCTTGGAAATGGTGGTGGGTCGCCAGGTCAGCGACCAGCTGATGCGTTCGGTAAGTGTCTATACATTTTCAGGCGGTGAGGCAGAACAGCTGATGACTGCCAACTACCAAACCTTCGTTACCTTGGATATGGACGGGAATGAATACAGCGAGCTGTTTGTGCTCCAATCCGGTCAAACGGAAACGGATTCGGGTATTGCTGTGCTGTATAGCGTGGAGTCCGGTGTGATGGAGCGCTCCAACGAGGTGCGTATGTCCGGCCCGATTGAACAGCTAAAACGCGTTTTGGTGGGTAAGCTGTACGATGAAAAAACGGCTGTGTATGTTGCCAGCGTTGTGGACGATACCGCGCTGATTACGGATGTGTTTACAAAGAACGGTGAACGCCTCACCAATGTGAGCCTATCCAATGAATCCGGCACCAGCGTGCAAACACTTCGAAATTATTATGTGTATGCCGACGATATTGATGATGACGGTGTCGTGGAATTGCCGCGGCTCATTCCGATGGTGCCGCTGGGAGAAACTGCTTCCGCGCCGGGTCGTAGCGACTTGATTTTGTGGTATGCAATGCGTAGCGACGGCACAACAATCGATAAGTGCTATACCTATTATAATGCGGCAAATGTCGGTTGGTATTTGAAGTTTGATGAAGCAATCGCGCGAAGAATCACAATCAATCGCCTTACCAATATTTTGGAGTTTTATCTTTGGAATGAAGACTATTCCGGCGCACAGAAGCTAATGACAATATATACACTCACCGGTCAAACGCGAGAGGAGCAGAGCCTTGCAAACGGTCGGTTTGTGCTGTTAAAGACAGATACGGTTACATACGCGGCCAGCCTGGATGCGATTGCCGCTGATTATGGAATTACCCAGCAAAGCTTAATTCGCAGTTTCTATCTCATTCACCGTGATTGGAACACGGGAGAAATGTAAAGAGGATTGTAAAGATGAAAAAAGTACTGATTTTAGAGGACGAAGTGAATATCCGTAGCTTTGTGGTCATCAACCTAAAGCGCGCCGGTTACGATGCCATTGAGGCAGGCACCGGTATGGAAGCGTTGGAAATGCTCAACCGTTATCCGGACATCGGCGTTGCCATTTT
>JAZNGK010000120.1:0-3935 GCA_045576395.1 Faecousia sp.
CGACTTAATAATAGGAGGCGTTCAGTGATGGGTAAGGATGTCATTGTCGCTTGCGATTTTGCAAGCGCGGAGCAGACCTTTGCATTTTTGGATAAGTTTACAGACCGTAAGCCTTTTGTAAAAATCGGTATGGAGCTTTTCTATGCAGAGGGTCCTGCGATTGTGAAGGAAATTAAGGCAAGAGGGCACAAGATTTTCTTGGACCTAAAATTGCATGATATTCCCAATACGGTTAAAAAATCCATGTCTGTTCTGCGGAATTTGGATGTGGACATTACCAACCTACACGCCGCCGGCACAAAGAATATGATGCGTGCTGCGTTGGAAGGCTTGACCCGTGAGGACGGTACGCGTCCTCTGCTGATAGCCGTTACCCAGCTGACTTCCACCGACCAGGAGAGTATGGAAAAGGACTTGCTGATTGAAAAGCCGATTGACGAGGTGGTTATGCATTACGCCAAATGTGCGGAAGAGGCAGGCTTGGACGGTATTGTGTGTTCTCCCTTGGAGGCAGGCAAGGTGCACGATATCTGCGGTAAGACCTTTTTGACGATTACCCCGGGCGTTCGATTTGCCGATGGTGATGTGGGCGACCAAAAGCGCGTTATGACCCCTGCGCAGGCCAAGGAAATCGGCTCGGATTACATTGTGGTGGGCAGACCCATTACAGCCGCGCAAGACCCCGTTGCCGCCTATGCGCGCTGTGTAGCGGAATTCTGCGATTAAGGAGGATACCATGGAAAGCTATAAAAGAGAATTTATTGCGTTTTTGCAGAGTGCAGGCGTTTTGAAATTTGGTGATTTTACTGCCAAGTCCGGCAGAAAAATACCTTACTTTATCAATGCCGGTATGATTAAGACCGGTGAGGAAATTGCCAAGCTGGGCGAGTTCTATGCCAAAGCCTATTTTGATAAGCTCGGCAAGAAATCCGCTGTGCTTTACGGACCTGCCTATAAGGGTATTTCGATTGCGGTTTCTGCTGCGGTTGCCCTGAGCAAAGAGGGGCTGAATGTGCCGTTTTTCTTTAATCGCAAGGAGGTCAAGGACCATGGCGAGGGCGGTGTGTTTGTGGGCTATGTACCCCAAGCAGGGGAAGAAGTCGTCATTGTGGAAGATGTAATTACTGCCGGTACGGCCATTCGGGAAAGTATGGCGATTTTGTCTGCGCTGGAGGGCGTCAAGGTTGCCGCTACCTTTGTTATGGTAGACCGCAAGGAAAAGGGACAAGGCGAAAAGGGTGCGATGGCAGAAATCGAAGAAACCTTTGGATTCCCTGTGTATTCCGTTGTAGATGTTTACGATATTATCGAGTATTTGGAAGAAAGCCCTGAAAATCAAGAGAATGTAGATAGAATTAAAAATTACTTAAAGCTGAATGGAGCAAAAGAATGAGAAGCTTGATTGATATTGTGGATTTATCTGTTGAAGAGATTCAAGATTTGCTGGTAACCGCTTGCGACATCAGTGAAAATCCCGCTAAGTACGCAGATCGTTGCCGTGGCAAGAAGCTGGCAACGCTGTTTTATGAGCCGTCTACCCGTACGCGTTTAAGCTTTGAGGCGGCTATGTATGAGCTGGGCGGCAATGTGCTTGGCTTTAGTGAGCCGGGCTCTTCCTCTGTCAGCAAGGGCGAGAGTATGGCAGATACCGCAAAAATGATTTCTTGCTATGCTGATATTATGGCTATCCGTCATTCCAAAGAAGGCGGCCCTTATGTTGCATCAATCAATGCATCGATTCCTGTCATCAATGCCGGCGATGGCGGTCATTGCCATCCCACACAGACGTTGGCGGATTTGCTCACAATCTACCGTGAAAACGGCAGATTGGAAAATTTGACAGTCGGTTGTTGCGGTGATTTGAAGTACGGTAGAACTGTCCACTCTTTAATTTCTGCCCTCGGTCGTTACAAAAACATTAAAATTATTTTGATTGCGCCCGAGGAACTGCAACTGCCCAAGTATGTGAAGTATGAGGTGCTGGACAAGTACGGTATGGAATATGTGGAAACCACCTCGCTGGAGGAAGCAATGCCAGAGCTGGATGTGCTGTATATGACCCGTATTCAGCGCGAGAGATTCGATAGCTTCGATGAGTATGAGCGATTAAAGGACAGCTACATTCTCACACCCGAGAAAATGGCGCTCGGCAAGCCGACTATGCGCGTACTGCATCCGCTGCCGAGAGTCAATGAAATTAGCGTAAAGGTAGACGATGACCCCCGTGCGGCATATTTCCGTCAGGCATTGAATGCAAAATATATGCGTATGGCTTTGATTATGAAGCTTCTTAAAGAGGCAGAAGAGGGCAAACAATCGGAAGCTGTGGAATCGGTTACGGACAGCCGTTTGGTATGTGATAATCCCCGTTGCATTTCCTCTACCGAGCAGGAGCTGCCGCACAAGTTTAAGTTGGTGTCTGCAGAGCATGGCATCTACCGTTGTATCTACTGTGAGTCCAAGAAAAAATTGGGATGATAAGTTATACAAAATAGAGTCATAAAACCTTTTTTTTCGTGGCAAAAACAGAGAAACGGATAACCTCTCTTGACACAAAAACGCACTCATGATAAACTAGATACAGTAGTGAATATCGTTCTTTGCGACTGACGGAAAAGTGGAGCACCACAGGGGACCAAAGAATGGAAAAGCCGACCGTCTGGGCGTATTTAACTCTATTCATGGGTTGAGTACGCCCTTTTACCTTTTTGTCGCAAAATAGCTTGAAAAAGCAACAATAACTTGGAGGTTAAGATATGAAAAAAGTAGGTATCGTAATGGGAAGCGACAGCGACCTGCCTGTTGTTCAAAAGGCTGTGGATATGCTGAAAAGCTTGGACATTCCCTATGAGGTACATATTTACTCTGCCCACAGAACGCCCTTGGAAGCCCGTGAATTTGCGGTAAATGCCCGTGAAAACGGCTTCGGCGCCATTATCTGCGCTGCCGGTATGGCCGCACACTTAGCCGGCGCAATTGCTGCCAATACCACTTTGCCTGTCGTGGGAATCCCCTGCAAGGGTGGTATGATGGACGGCTTGGATGCGCTGCTTTCTACTGTCCAAATGCCTACGGGAATCCCCGTTGCAACCGTTGCGCTGTACGGCGCTGCTAATGCCGCGCTTCTGTGCGCGCAGATTTTGGCAGTTACAGACAGCGACCTGGCTGCAAAATTGGATACAAAACGCAAAAGCGATGCGGCAAAGGTGCTGGAAAAAGATGCAACCATAGCCGCCAATTTATAAGTAACTTACATATAAGGAGAATATGATTATGGAAAAAAAGCTCATTTACACCGGAAAGACCAAGAATGTTTATGCCCTGCCGAACGGCAACTGCTTATTAAAGTTTAAGGACGATTGCACCGGTAAGGACGGTGTGTTTGACCCCGGTGAAAATGCCGTTGGTCTGACCATTGAGGGCGTGGGTGATGTAAACCTGCGTATGTCTATTTACTTCTTTGAAAAAATCAATGCCGCAGGTATTCGTACCCACTATGTCAGTGCAAATTTGGACGATACCACCATGGAAGTTCTGCCTGCAAAGGTGTTCGGCAAGGGCTTGGAAGTGATTTGCCGCTATAAGGCTGTCGGTTCTTTCTTCCGTCGTTATTCCGATTACTGCACCGAGGGTCAGGATTTGCCGGCTTATGTGGAAACGACCTTCAAAAACGACGAAAAGGGCGACCCTCTGGTTACTAAGGACGGCTTGGTCGATTTGGGCGTGATGACAGCCAAGCAGTACGACGATTTGAAGGATATGACCCAAAAAATCACCAAGATTGTTGCCGATGACCTGAAGGAAAAGGGCATGGATATGTACGACATTAAGTTCGAATTTGGCTATGACCCCGATGGAAATGTCATGCTCATTGACGAGATTGCTTCCGGCAATATGCGTGTGTATAAGGACGGTCAGTATGTTGACCCCATGAC
>JAZNGK010000121.1:0-16908 GCA_045576395.1 Faecousia sp.
TGTCATTAAAGAGAATGATTCGCTCATCTTGCAGTTGCTGAAGGGAGATGGCTTTGCGTTTGGCAAGTGGGTGCGTTTTAGACACCAACAGTCGACAGACATCGTGCACCAAAGGGGATATGGAGAAGGGAGAAAGGTCGGGCAGAGGAAGCATAACCAAACCGATATCCGCCTGTCCGGAACGAATGGCGGCGGCGGTCTTTTTGGAACCGTCCTCGTGGACGCTGATTTTGATGTGGGGGTGCTGTTGGTGAAAGGACAGCAAAAGCTTGGGGAAATAGGTGTCTAAGAGCACGCCGGGGAGGCTGATGTGCACATGGCCGTTTAGCCCCGATTTGATATCGTCCACACTTCGACGCATATCTTGAAAATGGGACAGAAGACTTTTCGCTTCTTTGTAAAATTGCGTACCGACATCGGTTAAGGAAAAGTGTTTGCTGTTTCGGACTATCAGCGTGGCGTCCAGCTCGGTTTCCAATTGCCGGACAGCCTTCGTCAGCATCGGTTGGGTAACGTATAAGGCATCGGCGGCTTTTGTAAAACTCTCACATTCTACAATGGCAACGTAGTATTTTAGGTGTTGAATATCCATCGTTTGTCCCCCTTAAAAGGTCGGGTAATGTTTGTTGATTTTTGGTGTTTTAAGCATAACCTGAAGTAATGCTAGCATTATTAAAAGTGATTTTACTCTGCGCCAATCGGGTTTTATACTATAAGGAGTATGCGCAAAGATACAACAAAAAAGGAGCACGAATATGATGAAGATAATGCGCGCAGAGGAAGCGATCTCCACCTTTGTTAAGGACGGGGATACGGTTGCTTTTGGCGGTTTTGTCGGCTCTGCCCATGCGGAGGAGCTATCGGCAACCATGCAGCAAATGTATTTGGAAAAAGGTTTCCCCTCTAATCTTACACTAATTTACGCGGCAGGTCAAGGGGATGGCAAAGAACGCGGCTTGAATCACCTCGGAGAGGAGGGCTTGCTGCGCAAGATTATCGGCGGCCATTGGAACTTGTCCCCCAGGCTGCAAAAGCTGGCGCTGGAGAATAAGGTGGCGGCCTACAACCTTCCCCAAGGCGTGATCATTCACCTGTATCGCGATATCGCGGCAGGAAAGCCGGGCGTGATTACCCATGTGGGCTTGGGCACATTTGTAGACCCGCGCTTGGAGGGCGGAAAGCTCAACGAGAAAGCAGCCGAGGAAGGCGACATTGTGCAGGTGATTACCCTCAACGGGCAAGAAAAGCTGTTCTACCCGTCGATGCCTATTCAGGTTGGCTTTATCCGTGCTACATATGCAGACACCCATGGCAATTGCACCATGCAGAACGAGGGCACCATTTCCGAAACGATTGCCTTAGCGCAAGCGGTTAAGAACAGCGGTGGACATGTTATCGTACAGGTGGAAAATGTTGTCGATTACGGTTCCCTGGATACACGGCTGGTAAAGTTGCCCAGCAATTTGGTGGACGCCATTGTGGTGGCAAAACCGGAAAATCATATGCAGACCTATACCCAGCAGTACAATCCGGCATATTCCGGTGAGGTGCGAATTCCTGTGGAGGCCATTCCTCCCCTGCCTTTGGATGCGCGTAAGGTTGTGGCAAGGCGTGCGGCGATGGAGCTGACTCCCGGTGCTGTGGTCAATTTGGGAATCGGTATGCCCGAGTGCGTTGCGGCGGTTGCGGCAGAAGACGGCAAGGCCGATATGTTTTTAACAACGGAAGCCGGTACCAACGGAGGCGTTCCTGCGGGCGGCATGGACTTTGGCGTTGCCGTCAATCCCGACTGCATTATGGACTCGCCCAGCCAATTCGATTTCTACGATGGCGGCGGCTTAGATATTGCTTTCCTGGGTCTTGCCCAGATGGACAAACAGGGTAATATCAATGTCAGCAAGTTCGGTCCGAAAATTGCCGGTTGCGGTGGTTTTATCAACATTTCGCAAAACGCGAAAAAGGTGGTCTTCTGCGGAACCTTTACCGCAGGTGGCTTGAAGGAGCGTATCGATGCACAGGGCGTTGAAATTCTGACAGAGGGTCGGACGAAAAAGCTGGTCGAGCAGGTGGAGCAAATTACATTCAGCGCGGCAACCGCTGTGAAAACAGGCCAACCGGTACTCTATGTTACCGAGCGCGCCGTTTTCGAGCTGACAGCGGAAGGCGTTGTCCTGCGTGAAATTGCCCCCGGCATTGATTTGGAAAAGGATGTGCTTTCACAGATGGATTTCCGTCCGATTATCAAGGATGTAAAATTGATGGACGCAAGTCTGTTTGCGGAATAACGGTTAAACAAGGAAAGGAAGCGTGTGTTATGGGTAATGTAGATTATCGTGTAGAAGGCGCTGTGGGGGTTGTAACCATCAACCGACCGAAAGCGCTCAATGCCTTGAATACAGAAGTGCTAACCGACCTGCAAGCGGTGTTCGATGGCATTGATTTACAGCAGGTAAGAGCTGTGATTTTGACAGGCGCAGGAGAAAAGGCCTTTGTGGCAGGCGCGGATATTGGTGAAATGAGCGCCATGACCAAGGAAGAAGGCGAGAACTTCGGAAGAAAGGGAAATGCCGTTTTCCGTAAGATTGAAACTTTCCCCGTGCCGGTGATTGCCGCAATCAACGGCTTTGCCCTGGGCGGTGGCTGTGAGCTTGCATTGAGCTGTGATATTCGTATCTGCTCCGAGAATGCCGTATTCGGTCAGCCGGAGGTAGGCCTTGGTATTATACCGGGCTTTGGCGGTACACAGAGATTGGCTCGGGCGATTTCTGTCAGCAAGGCAAAGGAAATGCTGTTCACCGGTAAGAGCGTGAAGGCCGATGAGGCTTATCGCATCGGCTTGGTCAATTGCGTATATCCGCAGGCGGAGCTGATGGATAGCGCCATAAAGCTGGCGGAAACGATTGCGCGCAACGCACCGATTGCCGTTCGTCAATGCAAGAAAGCCGTCAACGAGGGTCTGGATGTAGAGCTGGAGGCTGGACTTTCCTTGGAAAGTAAGCTGTTTGGCGATTGCTTTGAAACCCAAGACCAGCGCGAAGGCATGTCTGCTTTCTTGGAAAAGAGAAAGGGCGTCCAATTTGTTAATGGTTAACAGTAATAATATGGAGAAAACATAGGGAGGAACAACAATATGGATTTTATGCTGAGTAAACAACACGAAATGGCAAGAACGCTGTTTCGCGACTTTGCAGAGAAAGAGGTAAAGCCTTTGGCCGTCGAGGTAGACGAAACCGAGGAATTCCCCAGAGCGAATGTGGAGAAGATGGGCAAGCTTGGCTTTCTCGGCATTCCTGTTTCAAAGGAATACGGCGGTCAGGGCTGTGATGTGCTGACCTACGCGATGTGCGTAGAGGAGCTGTCCAAGGCGTGCGGTACAACGGGCGTTATCGTATCTGCGCATACTTCTCTTTGCTGCGACCCGATTCAAACCTACGGCACAGAGGAACAGAAGAAAAAGTATCTGCCTGCATTGGCAAGCGGTGAGAAGCTGGGCGCGTTCGGTTTAACTGAGCCGGGTGCCGGTACGGACGCGCAGGGTCAGCAGACTAAGGCTGTTTTGGACGGGGACGAATGGGTGCTCAACGGCACCAAAATCTTCATCACCAACGGCAAGGAAGCCGATGTTTATGTCGTGATTGCCGTAACCGGAACCGTTGAAAAGCGCGGTAAGGTGCAAAAGGAAATTTCCGCTTTCATTGTGGAAAAGGGCACACCCGGCTTCTCCTTTGGTACAAAGGAAAAGAAAATGGGTATCCGCGGCTCGTCTACTTATGAGCTGATTTTCACAGACTGTCGTATTCCCAAGGGTAACCTGCTGGGCAAGCAGGGTGATGGCTTTAAGATTGCTATGCACACCCTCGATGGTGGTCGTATCGGTATTGCCGCGCAGGCGTTGGGTATTGCAGAGGGCGCATTGGAAAGAACCATTGCCTATGTCAAGGAGAGAAAGCAATTCGGTCGTTCTATCGCACAATTCCAAAACACCCAATTCCAGCTGGCAGATATGGCCACAAAGGTAAAGGCGGCACAGCTGCTTGTGTACCAAGCGGCTATGGCAAAGGATACTAAGAGCAGTTACGGTTTCGAAGCCGCACAGGCAAAGCTGTATGCAGCTGAGGTTGCTATGGAAGTAACCACCAAGGCTGTGCAGCTGCATGGTGGCTACGGCTTTATCCGTGAGTATGAAGTTGAGCGTATGATGCGAGATGCAAAAATTACGGAAATTTACGAGGGCACCAGCGAAGTACAGCGGATGGTTATTTCTGCTAACCTGCTGAAATAAGTGCGCTTAGAATAAGAGTATAAGGAGTAAAATGCTGTGAAAATAGTTGTTTGTATTAAGCAGGTACCCGATACAAAGGGTGGCGTAAAATTTAAGCCGGACGGCACGCTTGACAGAGGGGCGATGCTCACCATTATGAATCCGGACGACAAGGCGGGTCTTGAGGCGGCACTTCGCATAAAGGAAACCTACGGTGCAGAGGTAACTGTCGTAACTATGGGTCTGCCGAAGGCAGAGGAAGTGCTTCGTGAAGCAATTGCGATGGGCGCAGATGCAGGTATTTTGGTTACCGACAGAGTTTTGGGCGGTGCCGATACTTGGGCAACCTCGCAGACCTTGGCAGGCGCAATCCGCAATTTGGAATACGACCTTATCATCACCGGCCGTCAAGCTATTGACGGAGATACCGCGCAGGTAGGTCCCCAAATTTCCGAGCATTTGGATATTCCCGTTATCAGCTACGCGCAGGATATTAAAATTGACGGGGATTCTGTGATTGTCCAGCGTCAATACGATGACAGATACCATGTGCTGAAAGCCAAAATGCCCTGTTTGATTACCGCGATTGCGGAACTCAATGAGCCCCGTTATATGACACCGGGCGGTATTTTTGATGCATTCAAAAAGGAAATTACGGTTTGGGGCAGAGCAGACCTCAAGGATGTGCTGGATTCCGACTTGGGAGCAAAGGGCTCTCCCACCAAGATTGCAAAGGCCTCTGACAAGGTGCGTAAGGGCACCGGTGAGAAGGTGGCATTGGATACCAACGAGGCAGTTGCCTACATTGTAGACAAGCTGACCGAAAAACATGTGCTTTGATTTCCAAAGGCAAAAATGAAGAAAGTGGTGAAAATTTATGAGCTTAGAAGGATATAAGGGCGTATATGTTTTTGCACAGCAGGTTGACAATGCGGTGAGCAGTATCGCCTTGGAGCTGATTGGCAAGGGCAAGGATTTGGCAAACGCCTTGGATACGACAGTTACGGCTGTTTTGATGGGTTATGAGGTAAAGGACTTGGCGGTGGAGCTGGGTGAATACGGTGCAGACCGCGTTATTTTGATAGACGACCCCGAGCTGAAAGAGTATCGGACAGAGCCGTATACCCACGCGCTGGCATCTGTGATTGATACATACAAGCCGGATGTTTTCTTGATTGGTGCAACGGCCATCGGTCGTGATTTGGGACCGCGCGTGTGCGCAAGAGTGCATACGGGTCTGACTGCTGACTGCACGCAGCTGGACATCGGCGATTTCCCCATAAATTACATCGAGGGCAAAGAGCAGAAGCATAATCAATTGCTGATGACGCGTCCTGCATTCGGTGGTAACACGATTGCGACGATTGCCTGTCCGGACTTCCGTCCCCAAATGGCAACCGTTCGCCCCGGTGTTATGCAAAAGCTGCCGCGTGAGGTCGGCAGAAAGGCAGAAGTTGTGGAATTCAACCCCGGCTTTGTGCCCAACAACAAATATGTTGAGATTCAAGAGATTGTTAAGGCTGTTTCCAATGTGGCGGATATTATGGATGCAAAAATTCTTGTGTCCGGTGGCCGCGGTGTGGGTAGCGCAGAGAACTTCAAGCTCCTGGAGGACTTGGCAGATGCATTGGGTGGCACTGTCAGCTGTTCCCGTGCAGTGGTGGATGCCGGCTGGAAACCCAAGGATTTGCAGGTCGGTCAAACGGGCAAGACTGTCCGTCCCCAAGTTTACTTTGCAATCGGTATTTCCGGTGCTATTCAGCACGTGGCAGGTATGGAAGAATCCGAGATTATCGTTGCCATTAACAAGGACGAAACCGCACCGATTTTCGATGTGGCAGACTACGGCGTTGTCGGCGATTTGAACAAGATTCTCCCCTTACTGACCCAGCAGATTCTGGCTGCTAAAAATAGCGCAAAGTCGGAGTAATTACGAAATAAAAATACAGCGTTGCCTTTTTGGCAACGCTGTATTTTTGCGCTTTGGGATTGCGTATGACGGTTATGAGTAAAAGCTGATTCATACAATCAGAGGAAGCGTGAAAAATATCAATACGCGTAAAAATAACCCTGTGGTTCTGTTCAAACAGGTCGAGGTGCCTCATTCGCTCGTATTCTCTTTGCTGGTATTTGCGGTACGCTTTCATAATCGCCTTTTGCTGGGCAATACCATTGAACGCGTGCTTGGCGCAGAAATCACCATGGGAGAATACGAAGTCTTGATGGAAAAAGCGCGGATAAATTAAGCTGAATATTGTTCTAAAATGATGGATTTATATACCTTGTGTAACTTGACAAGCAGGCGCATAATTGGTATATTATACCTAACCATGCTTAACGGATTTTTTACAAAAAAAGCAGAGTAAAATGGGCATGAAAATAATGGGAATCGGTGCGCATCCGAACCATATTACAAGCCTATGCGCAGATAATAGAGGAGGAATGATTTATGGATAAAATCAAAGTTGCTGTGATTGGCTGTGGTACTATCAGCGATATTTATATGACGAATATCACAACCGGTCGATTCCAAATTTTGGAGCTGGTGGCCTGCTCCGACCTGAATCCTGCTGCTGCACAGGCAAAGGCAGAGAAGTATGGCTGTAAGGTTATGACCACAGAGGAAATCTGTGCTGACCCTGACATCGATATGGTAATTAACCTGACCATTCCTGCCGCGCACTATCCGGTTATCAAACAATGTCTGGAAGCCGGCAAGCATGTCTTCTCCGAAAAGATGATTGCTGTGGAGCTGTGGCAGGGCAAAGAGCTGGTAGAGCTGGCCGACAAGAAGGGCTTGTACCTCGGTGTTGCGCCGGATACCTTCTTGGGCGCTACCGTCCAAACAGCAAAGTATATTGTGGAAACAGGCTTGATTGGCAAGCCCATTTCCTGCACCGCATCGTTAAGCCGTAACTATGCCGCTTATGGCGAGGTGCTGACCCACCTGTGCAAGCGCGGTGGCGGTATCGGCTTTGATATGGGTGGCTATTATCTGACCGCCTTGAGCGCAATCCTCGGACCGGTCAAGTCCGTAGCGGCCTTCACCGCGATTAACGAACCCGACCGTATGAATACCCATGTCGGCGCGCCGAACTTTGGCAAGCCCTTCTCCATTGAGGAGGCCAATGTTATCACCGCTTCCATGCAGTACGAAAGCGGTGTGCTGGGCACATTACATATCACTTCCGATTGTATTCCCGACGAAACCTACAGCCTCATCATTTACGGCACAGAGGGCATCGTCTACTTGGGCGACCCCAACAAGTTCGGCACACCGGTCTACCTAAAGAAGACCATGTCCGAGAAAATTGAGTTCCCCATGACCCATGGCTATACAGAGGATTCCCGCGGTGTGGGTGCGGCAGAAATGGCATGGTCCATTATGAAGGGTCGCAAGAATCGCGCCAGCAAGGAAATGGCGTTCCATGTATTTGAGCTGATGCACAGCATTATGACCAGTGCCGCTACCGGTCAGGTGGTTACCTTGGAGTCCACCTTTGAAATTCCGAAGGCACTTCCCGCAGGCTACATTCCCGATTGTCCTTGGGGCCATCCGGAAGAGGCTGCATTGTCCATATAATTTGCAGTTACAGGCAGAGGGTCGGTTTTTACCGGTCCTCTGCCAAAGCTCCTTTCTGCGGAAAGGGAAAACACGGTTTTTTCGGGAAAGGAGGGGGTTTGTGTGGACACGGAGCAAATGCAAAAAGAAGAATATGAGGTGCTGGCGTACCCCAAAATGCAGCACATCAACGGCAATATTGTCCATATCATCAACCGAAATGCCCATGTCCATCGCGCGATGGAATTGGGCTTGGTGCTGGAGGGAGATGGGGTCGTGCGTTTGGGTGAGCGAAAATTCACCATTCGGAAAGGCTCGCTGTTCTTTCTCAACGCTAATGAACCCCATCAAATCCTTGCAACCAATCAAAATGGCATCAAGGTGGCTTATCTGCAAATGGCAAGCTCCTTTTGTAGTGAATACCTGTCCTGCTTCCGAAATCTGGAGGTGCTGGGAAATAACTTGACCGATATTCTCACACCTGCGCAATTAAAGGAACTGACGGGTCTTATGGTGCAGACAATGACCGATTATATGGCAGAGCGTTCTGACCTGTACGGCTTGCATTGTATTTGTAGCATCTGCCAGCTATACAGTCGATTGCTGGAGCTGGTGCCTTATCAAAAGATGACAGAAACCGCATATTTGGCGCGGAATAAAAAAATGGCTCGTTTGAGCCGGATTACAGAATATATTGACCAAAATTACAGCGAGAAAATCACGCTGACCCAGCTGGCAGAGCGAGAGCAAGTAACTACGACTTATCTCTCCCACTTCATTCGCGACAATTTGCATATGACCTTTCAGGAATATGTAAGCTCGGTGCGATTTGAACGGGCGCTGAAATTGTTGCGGGATACTTCTATGTGCCTGACCGATGTGAGTGTGGTCAGTGGTTTTTCCGATGTAAAATACTTATCTAAAATGCTGGAAAGCTACTTTGGTATGCCGGCGCAGGAGGCTTGTAAGCAGCTGCGTCGTCAAATGCCGGTACAGCAAAAGCAGATGCAGACCTTTGTATCCGATGAACAGGGCTTGCGCTGGTTGCAGGATTTTTGGCAAACATATGCCGTTTGAAGTATCAGAGAAATATGAACAAGAAAGGAAAATCCCTATGAACAAAAAAGGTATTGCCGTAGCCGGTAATATGATTGTGGATATGCTCTATCCCATTCACGGCATTCCCAACCCCGGTGAACTGACCACCATTACAGCAGATGCTTCCAGAACCATTGGTGGCTGTCTGTGTAACGATATTGTGGACTTGGCCAAGCTGGACCCGACCATTCCGCTGGTTGCCCTTGGTCGTACCGGCGCCGATGAGGCCGGCGCATTTGTGATGGAAAAGCTCCATGAACACAAGAACATCGACACACAATATGTCAAGGTAACCGGAACAACCTCGTTTACGCTGGTTATGGCTGATGAAATCACCAAGCAGAGAACATTTTATCATTGCCGTGGCGGCAACGCCGGTTTCTGCGAGGAGGATATTCCTTGGGAGAAATTAGATGTCGATTTGCTGCATATCGGTTACATATTGCTGCTCGATGCGTTGGATGCCGAGGATGCGCAGTACGGCACCAAAATGGCAAAGCTTCTGCATACGGCGCAGATGCATGGCATTAAGACTTCCATTGATGTCGTCAGCGAAGCAGGCGACCGCTTCCGTCGCTTGGTGTGCCCCGCATTGCGCTATACCGATTACTGTGTCATCAACGAGGTCGAGGCAGGTGCAATCACCGGTGTGGAGCTGCGGAATGCAGAGGGCAAACTCTTGAAAGAGAATATGCCGTTGGCTCTGCAAAAAATGAAGGAGCTGGGCGTTTCCACTTGGGCTGTGATTCATTGTCCCGAAATCGGTTGCGGTTTGGATGAGAATAACAATCTGATTGAGGTTCCCAGCTTGAAGCTACCCGACGGGTATATCAAGGGAACGGTAGGCGCAGGCGATGCGTTCTGCTCCGGTGTGTTGTGCGCCGCTTGGAAGGGTAGCGATTTGAAGACGGCCATTGAGCTGGGTACCGCGGCGGCGGCCTGCTCTCTGTCTGAGCCGGGCGCTACCGAGGGTATGGTAACAGAGGCAGAGGCAAGAGCCCTGTATGATTCTTTACGCTAAGAAGGAGAGAGATTTGTTATGAATGCTGTTATGTATGGCGGCGGTAATATCGGCCGCGGCTTCATCGGCGCGCTGCTGAGCCAATCCGGATATCGGGTTACCTTTGTGGATGTGGCGGAGCCTGTGGTGAAGCACTTGCAGGAAAAGGGTTGTTATCCGGTGCGCTATGTGTCCAGCCAGGGACACGAGGATGTGCTGGTGGAAAATGTTACAGCCGTCAACGGAAATGATACCGAGGCGACCTCTGATGCGATTGCCGCTTGTGATATTATGGCTACGGCTGTCGGTGCGCGTATCTTGAAATTCATCGTGCCGAATATCGTTGCCGGTCTGCGGAAGCGCTGGGCGGCAGGGGATAAGCCGCTGAATATCATTGTTTGCGAAAACCTGATGGATGCCAATTTGGTGCTTGAGGGTATGATTAAGGAACATTTGACGGAGGACGAGAAGGCCAAGTTTGATGAAACTGTGGGTCTGGTAGAAGCCTCTATCGGTCGAATGGTGCCTGTGCAGACAGAGGAAATGAAGGACGGCGAGCCGATGCGCGTGTGCGTGGAGCGATACGGTTTCCTGCCTACCGACAAGGCGGCTTTCAAGGGCGGTGTGCCGAATATCAAGAATGTGGTGCCCTTTGAACCCTTTGATTTTTACATCAAGCGGAAGCTCTATGTGCATAATATGGGACACGCAACCTGTGCATATCTGGGTGATTTGCTGGGTCTGACTTATATTTACGAAGCCATTGATGTGGCAGATGTGCGGATTTTGGTGCAGAATGCCATGCTCGAAAGCGCGATGACGCTGACGAAAAAATATGGCGTGCCGATGGAAGAGATTGCCGCGCATATTACAGATTTGTTGCATCGGTTTACCAATGCGGCGCTTATGGATACCTGTGCCCGTGTGGGTGGCGACCCCGGCCGTAAGCTAAGTCCGGAGGACCGCCTGATTGGCTCGGCAACCTTGGCGTTGGCACAGGGCATTACACCTGCGTATATCGTGGTGGGCGCGGCTGCCGGTCTGCACCGGTATATCAATGAGACCGAAGGTTTGGAGCAAGGCGTTCCTGCGGCAAAGCAGGTATTAACCGAGGTGTGCGAATTGGATGCAGAGGGTGAGCTGGCGCAGCTGATTCTCGATATGTATCAAATGATTCTTTCCGGTGCGACCGTTACCGACCTGCGCCATGCGGCAGATGCGGCAAAGGCCAAGACCTTGGGCGCAATTATCTAAGTCGGTTTTGCGCTGACAAATCAAACGAAATACCAATGTGCCTTTTGTGATAATTGTATAAAAAAGCAAAAAGCGCAAGATAGTCTGCTGTAAAACGCAAGATAAACTTGATTGCGAAAGCCGACTATGGCATTATGACAACAAGCAGGGAGAAAGACCCTGAAGTGATTTTAATAAACGAAAGGAAGATTATAGTATGGCAACATTCCGTTTTACTGCCGGTCCTTGGAACGTTCATGAGGGTAACGAAACTTTCGGTCCCGGCAACCGCAAGAGCGTACCTTTTGAAGAGAAGATTAAGAAATTCGCAGAAATTGGCCTGCACGGTGTGCAGTTCCACGATGACGATGCAGTGCCCGATATGAACAACATGTCCGACAAGGCTATCATCGACTACGCCAAGGATGTGAAGGCTGAGCTGGACAAGTACGGCCTGTTCGCAGAATTCGTCGCACCCCGTCTGTGGTTTGACAAGCGCACCAATGACGGCGGCTTCACCGCTTCCTTGAAGGAGGACCGTGATTTCGCTATGTGGCGTGCAAAGCGCTCCTGCGACATCGCAGCTGCTTTGGGCACCAATAAGATTCAGCTGTGGCTGGCTCGTGAAGGCACCCTGTGTGCAGAGAGCAAGAGCCCTGTTGATATGACCTTGAACCTGGTCAATGCCTTCAACGAGATTTTGAAGTATCGTGAAGATGCTTTGATTTTGGTTGAGCCCAAGCCCAACGAGCCCATCGACCGCAGCATCAGCGGCACTGTCGGCCATGCGCTGACCATCGGTGCCAACACCGTTGACCCCTCCCGTGTGGGTCTGTGCATCGAGAGTGCGCACTCCATTCTGGGCGGTCTGGACCCCGCTAACGATATGGGCTTCGCTCTGGCGTTCAACAAGCTGTGGGGCGTTCACCTGAACGACCAAAACGGCTGCCGTTACGACCAGGATAAGTCCTTCGGTGTTGAGAACCTGCGTAATGCTTTCAATCAGGTTAAGGTTCTGTACGAAAATAACTTTGGCGACCGCGGCAACTTCGAGTGTGTCGGTTTGGATGTTAAGGCAATGCGTACTCAGCCCGATGATGACTGCTACCGCCACCTGATTAACTCCAAGCGCATCTTCGAGCTGTTGGTGGAGAAGGTTAAGCGCTTTGACTACGAGTTCCAGGCTGCTTGCGTGAAGGAGCAGAACTTCGAGAAGCTGGAAATGTACGTCATGGAGCTGTTGATGGGTTGCTAATCCCAAGCAGTTAAATATGTCCATAGAATATCACCATCCTTTGGATGGTGATATTTTTTGCAACAAAAAAGCTACCGGCAGTGCCGGTAGCTTCAAAAATGTGTGGTTTTTTAGGTGTTCTTCATCACAATGGTTTCGATGCTGTCGCCTACGTGCTCACAGGCATCGGCACATTTTTCCAGCTTGTCAAAAATCTCACGCCAATAGATAACGGTCAGCACATCGGAGGAGAAGTCAGCAGATTTGAGTGTGGCTTCCAAATACAGCTCGTCGCATTCCTCTTCCTTGTGGTTTAGGTCGACAATCATTTCGAGGAGCTTCTTCGGTTTCTTGAAATTCACCAGCTCGCTCAGCATTTTTGTCATCATCTCACAGCACTCGACGATCATACCTGCAAAGGTAATTGCTTCGGGCATAATGACGGTGATGCGGTCAACATAGATGCGCTGTAAAACCTCTTCGATGCAGTCGGCAACTTCATCAATATTGGCGCTGATGAGCGCCAGGTCCTCGCGCTCGATGGGTGTAACGAATGCCTTTGCCAAGGCGGCGGTCATTTCATGCTTGATACCGTCGGCGGCGTGCTCTAATGCGTGCATATTCTCTAGCATGGTTTTTATGTTTGCATAGTCATAATTGGTTAGGCATTCCTGCAGGTATGTAGCAGCCTTGCCACAACATTCTGCGGCGGCGGTGAAGTTTTCAAAATAGAAACGGTCGGATTTAGCCATAATTTATATTTCCTTTCTTTAACAGGTTGTCTTTATTGGAAAATTGCGAGGAACAGCTTGGTCATCAAAAAGCCAATCAATCCACAGCCAGGGAAGGTAAGCACCCAAGTGAGCACCATTTCCTTTACCACACCGAAGTTGATAGCTTTTACATTCTTCACAGCGCCGACACCCATAATCGCGGTGGTTTTTGCGTGGGTGGTGGAAACAGGCAGACCCAGCACAGAGCACAGAAGCAGTGCAGATGATGCAGACAGGTCAGCCGAGAAGCCTTGGTACTTTTCCAGCTTTACCATATCCATACCGACGGACTTGATAATCTTCTTGCCACCGATGGCGGTACCCACAGCCATAATGACTGCACACAGTACCATAATCCATGTCTCGGGTGATGTGCCTTCGGGAATGGTCATCTTGCCTTGGGACATAAAGAAACAGAAAATAATGATGCCCATAAATTTCTGTCCGTCCTGTGCGCCATGCATAAATGCGGAGTAAGCGGCGCCGGCAATTTGGGCATACTTGAAGACCGGCTCGGTCTTGCGACGCTCCACACGCTTAAAAGCGACGGTTACCAGCTTGCAAACCAGCCAGCCAAGACCAAAGCCTAAGGAAACGGAAATTACGATACCGTAGAGCACCTTGACCCATTCACCGCCGTTGATACCGGCAAAACTGCCGTTGAGCGCAATCGCGGAGCCGGAAAGACCGGCAATCAGCGCGTGGCTTTCGCTTGTGGGAATGCCGAAGACAAAGGCCGCGGTGGCCCATGTAACGATAGCGAACATGGCGGCGCTCAATGCAATAATGGCTTTTTCCGAATCATCACCGAAATCCACCATTTTGGTAATGGTTTCAGCGACCTTTGGGCTGAGCATAGTCATAACATACACACCAAGGAAGTTGAAAACAGCGGCCATAATAATTGCGGCACGGGCAGACATACAGCGCGTTACCACGCAGGTGGCAATTGCGTTGGGTGCATCCGTCCAGCCGTTCACCAAAATAACACCCAGAGTTAACGCAACCGCGAGAAACAAAAGGGGGTTTTGCGTCATTTGGCTTAGAAAGTATGCGGGTGTATCCATAAATTTCCTCCAAATTGGATTATAAAAATAAACAAAAATACGCCAAATACAATTTTACAATATCTTTTATCAACAGTCAAGAGCAAACCATATCAAATCGTCGACAAATAGGGATTTGACGGGAGCGCACCTTTTTGTTATACTATAACTTGAAATATGATGGATATGAGGTTTTTTATTTATGAGAATGCGGAAAATGAAGAATTTGGACAGTCGCATGGCGGCAACCGCGGCCTATCGGATTGCGAATCCGTCGGCCTATAAGGGTAAATGGCGCACCTTGAAAGCTGATTGCGTAGCGCTTTGGGTCGAGGTCGGCTGTGGCAAGGGCAAATTCACCGCGGAAACGGCAAAAGAAAATCCCGATGTTTTGCTGATTGCGGTAGAGCGTTGCCGCGAGGCGATGGTGGTCGCTATGGAAAAGGCGCAGAGTATGGGCCTTAATAATGTGTTTTTCATCGATATGGATGTTTCTAATATTGAAGAAATTTTTGATAGCGGAGAAATGGACAGGCTGTTCATCAATTTCCCCGACCCGTGGCCCCGAAAGAAGAATGCCAAACGGCGGCTGACCCATCGCGGTTTTTTGGATAAGTATTGCCGTACGGTAAAAGCAGGTGGCGAAATCCATTTTAAGACCGATAACGCCCCCTTGTTTGAGTTTTCCGTCGAGGAGTTTGCCCTTTGCGGTTTGCAGGTGAAGAATCTGACCCGTAACCTGCACAAAAACGGTATCGTGGGAATTATGACCGGCTATGAGGAGAAATTCCACGCGCTCGGCACGCCCATCAATCGGTGTGAGGTCGTATGTCAGCCGTTTATCCTGCCCAAGGAGGAGAAAAAGGAATGTACCACGCAGGAAGCGCAGATGTAATTGTTATCGGCGCAGGGCATGCCGGCATCGAGGCGGCATTGGCATCGGCTCGTTTGGGCTTGTCTACGATTCTGTTTACAATCAATTTGGATGCGGTGGGCAATATGCCTTGCAATCCGGCTATCGGTGGTACGGGGAAAGGTCATTTGGTGCGCGAACTTGACGCGTTGGGCGGAGAAATGGGCTTAGCGGCAGATACCGCTTGTATTCAGTATCGGATGCTCAATAAGGGCAAGGGCCCTGCTGTGCATTCTCTGCGTGCCCAAGGCGACCGTCGTCGGTATCAGGCGTACATGAAACACGCCTTGGAATTGCAGGAGAATTTGCAGTTAAAGCAGGCGCAGATTGTAGAAATTTTGACGGAGAATAACCGCGTTTCCGGTGTTAAGACCAAGCTCGGCGCTATTTACGATGCCAAGGCGGTGATTATTGCCAGCGGCACCTATTTAGACAGCACCGTGATTACCGGTGAAAGTGTGGAATCGGCAGGTCCCGACGGGATGCACGCCTCTGTCGGCTTGGCGGATAATTTGCGCGCTTTGGGGTTGCCCTTGCGTCGATTCAAGACCGGCACACCGCCGAGAGTAAACCGCAAAAGCATCGATTTTTCTCAAATGGAGCTACAACCGGGCGATGAAAACCCCGAGCCGTTTTCTTTTCGTACGACCCATAGGCTGAATAACCAAGCGGTGTGCTATCTCACTTATACCACCGAGGAAACGCATCGGGTGATTCGGGAAAATCTGCACCGTTCTCCGATGTACGACGGAACGATTTCCGGTGTCGGGCCGCGGTATTGTCCCAGCATCGAAACGAAAATCGTCCGCTTTGCGGATAAAAACCGCCATCAGCTGTTCATTGAGCCCTGTGGCTTGGATACGGAGGAGATGTATATTCAAGGCTTTTCCTCGTCTTTGCCGGAGGATGTGCAATTAAAAATGCTTCGTACCGTTCCCGGTCTTGAGAATGCGGAAATGATGCGCCCTGCTTATGCGATTGAGTATGAGTGCATTGACCCCACAAGCTTACTGCCCACTTTGGAATACAAGGGCATCTCCGGCCTGTACGGGGCAGGGCAGTTTAATGGCTCGTCCGGCTACGAGGAGGCGGCTGTGCAAGGGCTGATTGCAGGCATCAATGCCGCCTTGAAAATCCAAGGGAAGGACCCTTTGATTCTCACCCGTGATACGAGTTATATCGGCACACTCATTGACGACTTGGTTACAAAAGGAACCGAGGAGCCTTATCGCATTATGACCAGCCGTTCCGAGTATCGCCTTTTGCATCGGCAGGACAATGCCGACCAACGGCTGACGCATATTGGCGCGGCTGTGGGTTTGGTGCCGCAGGAAAGACTGCGTGCGGTGGAAGAAAAATACGAGGCTGTGGCAAGGGAGATTCGGCGCTTGGAAAGCTGTGGCGTGCCGAGCAGTCCCGCGCTCAATGCGATGCTTGCCTTGCGTGAATCCACACCGGTGGAGAATTCCGCCCGCCTTGCGGATTTGCTTCGTCGACCGCAGGTAACCTATGCGGATATTGCGCCGTTTGATTCAAACCGACCGGATTTGCCGGAGGCGGTTACCCAAGAGGTAGAGATACAGGTGAAGTATGCCGGCTACTTGGCGCGGCAGGAAAAGCAGGTGGCGGATTTCAAGAAAGAGGAAGCCCGTCTGTTGCCTGCGGATTTGGATTATGCGTCCATAGCGGGCTTGCGTTTGGAAGCGCGTGATAAGCTGAGCGAAATTCGTCCGGTGTCCATTGGGCAAGCCGGTCGTATCTCCGGTGTCAGTCCGGCAGATATTGCGG
>JAZNGK010000122.1:0-23420 GCA_045576395.1 Faecousia sp.
GCAAATAAACAAAAGCCCCTTTAGGGGCAGCCCGTGAAAGTCGTGCGGTTGGCAGACTATTCGACGAGCCTATAGGCTCAGCCGAGGGCATGCCCCAAGGGGGCTGGAGCATACCACCGGCACGGCCGGTGGTTATGATTATATGCAATTTAGCGCTTGCGTAGCTTCCATTGGCTCCAAAGCCGTACAATCGTGGAAACCATCAAAATACCGACAGCGATAACACCCGCAATGGCAATGGTCTGCGTGCCGCTTGCGGTAAAGCCGGAAACATCACCGGCGATAAGATAATTGGTTGTGAAGTAAATACCGGCGCCGGGAATCAGCGGGAGAATAGACACAACAAGATAGGAAATCGCAGGATATTTGCGAATTCGCGCCATAATTTCCGAGTACGAGGCGGCAGCCAAGGAGGAAAACAAATAGCAGGTCAATTCGTTGCCGCCCAAATGCGCTACAAGACAATATGTCATCCAGGCGACTGCGCCGCCCAAGGCACATAAAAGCGCGCCCGGCCAGTGAATGTTAAACAGGAAACAGAAACCTAAACAGCCCACAATTCCGGCGATACATTGGATCAAACAACTATATGTAAGGATAGGGGCGTTTTGTTGAATTTCCCAAAATAGATGAAACAGCCTCGAAGCGGCACCGGTGCCACCTGCAATTGCCGCGGCAATCAAAAGCACCTGTACGATGCGGTTGATACCGGAGTTGGTATCGCCGAAGATAATATCGCGCATGGCGTTGGTAAAGACAAGACCGGGTACAAGGAGCATTAAAGTGCCGATAATCACCGTGTCCACATTGTTTGCAATGCCCAACATAGCAGTGATATATGCCATATCGGTCATAATAAAAGCGCAGGCGATGGTGCGGAAGAACTGATTGGTTTTGAATTGCTCCAAGAATCGGTCGGTTAAACCTACCAGTATACCGCAAAGACCGGCGCATAGCGCGTCCAGCAAAGTGCCACCAAAGAAAACAGCGAAGCCTGCGGCACCCAAACAATGCCCCAATAAGCGCAAAGGTAGTTTGTAACGCACGCGTGCGTTATGGGTCTGCTTGAGCCATTCTACGGCAACGGCAGGCTCCGGCTTTTCGGCACAGATTTTACGGCTAAGGGAGTTATACTTTTCAACTGCATCCAAATCATTTCCGTGAAAGCCAATCCGTTTCATGCGGGTCGCAGACTTGCCGTCCGCAGTTCGAATGTTGATTATCATGCAGTTCGGAATGGCAAAGACTTCGGATTCTATTTCGTAGGCACCAAGGATTCGGTTGATGCTTTCTTCAACACGAAAGGTTTCTGCGCCTGCCATCGCCAAATGATAGCCTAACTCGGCAACCAAATCGAGCAATATGTCGTAATCCATTGACATTCACCTTAAATAGTTGTTGTTATTTTCGGACAAACAGCACACCCAACGTGCCGGGGCCACAATGGCAGGAGATAGTACAGCCGGCTGTGGTCCAATAGATATTTGAAAAATCACCGTATTGTGCAACGGCATCCTTAACCGCTTCCAAACATTCGTCGGATACCGGTGTGTGTGTAACAAAGAGCGTTTCCCGTTGCAAATCCGTTCGGTCTGCCAGCCGGTCCTTGACATAGGCGGCTAAGCATTTGGCGTAACTGCCGCGATATTTCTTTACGACACTCATTTTGCCATTTTTCACTTCAATACAGGGCTTGAGGTTGAGTAGGTTTGCACCCAACGCGGCGGCAGAGGAACAGCGACCGCCCTTTACCATATATTCCAAACGGTCCAAAATGAAGCTTGCCTCCACTTTGGCTGTGTATTCATCTAATTCTTTCTTGAGTTCCTCCAATGAGGATGCAGTTTTTGCTAATTCACAGGCTTTTAACACCACCAAACCTTGGCCGGCGGATAGATTGCGAGAATCAATTGCAATTACATTACTAAATTCCTCAGCCGCCAAACAGGCGTTTTGGTAGCAGGCGGAAAAATCGGAGCTGATGTTAATATGCACAACACCGTCGTAGTCATCTGCAAATTTTTCAAACATTTCCTGATATTCACCAACGCTGACCGCTGTGGTGGAGCAGAGATTGCCTCCGGCCGCCACATGGGCAAAAATCTCATCGGTGGTAATGGTAACATTGTCTGTATAGGCCTTGTCGTCCTTGATAACGGTTAGGGGGACAAGGGTAATGGCATACTGCTCGAGCAGTTGCTGTGAGAGGTCGCAGGTGCTGTCGGATATGATTTTAATATTCATTGTTATCTTCTCCATTATTTCAGAGTTGCTTAAAATATTTTTATTTGCAAATATAAAAATGTTTGGTAAAATAGTAGCATAAAAAAGGTATATTGTCAATTGAAGGAAGTGGGAATGTGGAGCTGAAATTTACGATTACAGGTATGACCTGTGCGGCCTGTTCCGCGCGTGTTGAGAAGGTAACAAGGCAGGTAAGCGGTGTTACCGATGTAGAAGTTAATTTACTGGTTGGAAAAATGACAGTCAAAGCCGATTGCGATGTTGCAGATGCGATTGTTGCCGCGGTGCAGAATGCAGGCTATGGCGCAAGCTTAATCGGCAGTCCGAAAACGCAAACACCACCGAAAGATTATGCGCAAAGTCAAATGAAAATTCGCTTGATTACCTCTGCAATTTTTCTTGTGGTGCTGATGTATTTCACTATGGGGCATATGGTGGGTCTACCGATGCCTGCGTGGTATCACGGGAAGGAGAATGCGCTTGTTGCAACACTTTTGCAACTGTTTTTGACTTTGCCGGTGTTGTGTTTGAATCGCGCGTATTTCATACAGGGCTTCAAAGCGCTTAGGCATCGCGCACCGAATATGGATTCGTTGATAGCGGTCGGCTCCGGTGCGGCGTTGATTTATGGCATCGTTGCCCTGTTCCGAATGGCCTATGCAATGGGAAACGGACAATGGGATATTGTAGAAAGATATAGTGAAAATTTGTATTTTGAATCTGCCGCGATGATTCTTACACTCATTACACTCGGTAAATTCTTGGAAGCGCGTGCAAAGGGAAAGACCGGTGATGCGATTGCGGCATTGCTGGATTTGAGCCCAAAAACCGCGACTGTACGCAGAGAAAATGCAGAGCTTACCATACCGGTTGAGCAGGTGCAGGTGGGGGATATTGTGCTGGTGCGTTCCGGTGGCGCGATTCCGGTTGACGGCACAGTTGTAGCCGGTCGCGCGGCGGTCGATCAAAGTGCCCTTACCGGTGAGAGTGTGCCTGTGGAGAAGGCAGAAGGGGATACGGTTGCAGCCGCAACTATCAATCGGGAAGGTTTTTTGGAAATCCGTACCGACAGAATCGGTGCAGATACCACACTCTCGCAAATTGTTCGTATGGTAGAGCAGGCAGGTGGCTCAAAAGCGCCTATCGCAAGGCTGGCCGATAAGGTTGCAGGTATATTCGTGCCTGTGGTGATGGTGATTGCGGCTGTGTCATATGTTGCGTGGTTGCTTGCCGGTGAATCGACGGAATTTGCGTTAACCACCGCCATTTCCGTATTGGTGATTTCATGCCCCTGTGCGTTGGGGCTTGCCACACCCGTTGCCATTATGGTAGGTACCGGTAGAGGTGCCGGTATGGGTGTGCTGTTCAAAAACGCAGAAGCGCTTGAAAATTTGCATAAGGTGGATACCGTTGTGCTGGACAAGACCGGTACGCTGACCAAGGGTAAGCCGGTGGTTACCGATATTTTGCCCGTTGCATTGAATGAAAATGCATTGCTTATCTTGGCGGCATCCTTGGAAACACGCTCCGAACACCCCTTTGCAAAGGCAATTTTGGATAAAGCAGGTGCGTTTACAGCCCTGCCTGTCGCAGACTTTCAGGTATTGCCCGGTCGCGGTGTTATGGGCGTGATTGATAACGAAACCGTTTATGGCGGAAATGACCGCTTGGCACAGGAATTGGCAATCACACTTCCCGATTATTCGGAATTGACAAATGCCGGCAAAACACCCCTGTTCTTTTTTTCAAAGAAGCGTTTTTTGGGTACAATCGCTGTGGCAGATGTGCTAAAAGACGATTCTGCCCAAGCGGTGCAAATGCTCCGCGATATGCAGCTTGATGTAGTTATGCTAACGGGTGATAACCGAAAAACCGCAGAGGCAATTGCGTGTTTGGCAGGCATTGACCATGTGATTTCCGATGTATTGCCGGAAGATAAAGCAGGCGCTGTGCAAAAGCTTCAACGCGAGGGACATCGCATTTTGATGGTGGGCGACGGCATCAACGATGCGCCTGCATTGGTCTGTGCGGATGTGGGTATGGCGCTTGGTACGGGCACGGATATCGCGGTGGAATCGGCGAATGTGGTGCTGATGAGAAACACACTCACAGGCGTTGCCCAGGCAATTCGGCTGAGTAAAGCGACCATGCGCAATATCAAACAGAATTTATTTTGGGCGTTTTTTTATAATTGCTTGGGTATTCCCGTTGCGGCAGGCGTGCTGTACCCGTCGTTGGGGCTTCAGCTGAGTCCTATGCTTGGGGCGGCTGCGATGAGTATGAGCTCGCTGTTTGTCGTTACCAATGCGTTGCGGCTTCGTTTATTTAAGCCGAAAATAAAACTTTTGGAGGAAAACAAAATGGAAACAGTCATTGAGGTGGCAGGCATGATGTGCAGTCATTGTAAAGAGAGGGTGGAATCGGTCTGTAAGGCAATCCCCGGTGTGCAGAATGCGGTTGTGGATTTGCAGGCAAAAACGGTAACGGTTATCGGAAATGCAGACATAGCCCTGGTGAAAAAGAGTATTACAGATGCCGGCTATCAGGTAGTGGAATAAGTCCGTTTTATAGTACTGATATAACGATATACTAAAGCCATAAAAGGTAAGGCGGTGTGGCTTATGTATTCCATTCGTTATGTTCAAGGTCATGTTCAGGTGTATGATTGTCATGGCGTTTTCCTGTTTTCGGCTGATACGGAACGGGAAGCCAGAGAGGAATTGGAGGAATATGCGAAATCTGCGGCTTGATATTTGTTATGAGGGCACGCGCTATCGCGGCTGGCAAAGGCTTGCAAACACAGACAACACCATACAGGCAAAGCTGGAGCAGACACTCAGCAGAATTCTAGGCGAAGAAATTGCGGTTTCTGCCAGCGGTCGTACGGATGCAGGCACCCACGCAATCGGACAGGTTGTGAGTTTTCATTGTGCAAGCGCGATGCCCTGTGAGGAAATTCTTTTGGCGCTTCGTCGTTATTTACCGGAGGACATCGGCATATATTCCTGTAAGAACGCATCTCCGCGCTTCCACGCAAGGCTCAATGCAAAGACGAAGACCTATGCCTACCGTCTGTGGAACAGCGAAGCGCCTTGCGTATTTGACAGAAAGTTTGTCCATGTCGATGCCACGCGGCTGGATATTACAGCAATGCAACAGGCGAGCGCGTACTTTTTGGGCGAGCATGATTTTGGTGCATTTTGCGCCAATAAAAACAGTAAAAAGTCCACAGTTCGGTATATCCACAGCTTCGACATTCAACGCAAGGGAAATGAGCTGGTATTTACCGTTACGGGCAACGGCTTTCTGCACCATATGGTACGCATTATGGTGGGAACGCTTTTGGAGGTCGGCAAAGGAGAGCGCAGAGCTGACAGTATACCGGAGCTGTTTTGTGCGAGCCGAGTCGATGCAGGCGCGCTTGTTCCGGCCTGTGGCCTGTGCTTAATGGAGGTAACCTATTGAACATACAGATTTTCGGAAAGAGCAAGTGCTTTGATACAAAGAAAGCCGAGCGCTATTTCAAGGAACGACGCATTTCCTATCAAATGGTGGATTTGTTGCGTTATGGACTGTCCGGCAAGGAATTTGATGCGGTTTTGCGTGGCGTAGGCGGTGTTGACAAGCTGATTGATTGGGAAGGAAAAAGCCCCGAAATAACCCTGATGAAATATATGGACAGCACCGTTGCAAAGGAGGATAAAATTTTTGACAATCCGGCTTTGATGCGCACACCGATTGTACGAAACGGCAAGCAGGTAACCGTCGGTTACTGTCCCGATATTTGGGCGCAATGGGAATAGATTTTAATAAGTTTACAAAAGCAGTTTCCGTGTACGGAAACTGCTTTTTTATTCTGTAAATATCTCTTGCAAATTGTAGAAAGCTGTGTTATTCTAGGAGGAAAGCGATGATAAGGATTTTAGACGCGATTAACCGATTTGTCTGGGGTTTTCCGGCACTTATTCTTATTTTGTCGGTCGGAATTTTATTGACTATTCGTACCGGCTTTGTACAGCTTAAGTTCTTTCCTGCGGCACTTCGTGCTTTTGTAACACCGCTTCGCAGGCCGGAAAAAGCAGATGGCGTATCACCTTATCGGGCGCTGTGCACAGCGCTTGCGGCAACGGTCGGCACAGGCAATTTAGCCGGTGTTGCCGGTGCGATTGCCGTTGGCGGTCCGGGCGCGATTTTTTGGATGTGGATTTGTGCCCTGCTCGGTATGGCGACCAAGTTTGCCGAGGCGACCCTTTCCGTGCGCTACCGTGTGAAAGACAGTAGCGGTATGTATATCGGTGGACCGATGTATATGGTTCAGCAAGGTATGGGTAAAAAATGGCAACCGCTTGCCGGTATCTATTGCTTTTTTGGCGTAGTTGCGGCATTCGGCGTCGGCTCTGCCACGCAAATTAACGCGGTGCTGGGCGGTATCAATGGCGCGATTGGGGCGTTGGGCGGTCAAGAATCACAGACGGTCAATCTGCTGATTGGAATCGCGCTTGCGGTCTTGGTTGTGCCGGTGCTCCTTGGCGGTGTCAAACGCATCGGTACGGCGGCGGCATTTTTGGTACCATTTGCATCGGTGTTTTATCTAATATTGGGTGTCGGTGTTTTAATATGGAACGCATCTGCAATTCCTGATGCCTTTGCCGCCATTTTTCAGGGCGCATTCTCTCCGAAGGCAGTTACAGGCGGTATGCTTGGCTCTGCATTTCAGGCGTTGCGGATTGGTGCATCGCGCGGTGTGTTTACCAATGAGGCAGGTATGGGTACCGCCGGCTTGGCGCACGGCTCTGCACAGGTTTCTCACCCTGTCGAGCAAGGCTTGATGGGCATTATCGAGGTGTTTCTCGACACTATTGTGATTTGTACGATGACCGCGCTGGTTATTTTATGTAGCGGTATTTCTATTCCTTACGGGCAGGATTTGGGTATTCGCATTACTGCCGATGCTTTTTCTCATGTCTATGGGAGCTGGGTCAATATTCCGCTTGCGCTTTCCCTGTGTTGCTTTGCGATTGCCACTATTATCGGCTGGGGTCTTTACGGGGTCAGATGCGCCCAATTTCTGTTTGGCGATAAGGCGTGGCGCATATTTGCCGTATTTCAGGTGCTCCCTGTGGTGTTCGGTGCAATTTTGCGTACGGAAACGGTCTGGGCAATATCCGAAACGGCAAACGGCTTGATGGCAATTCCCAATTTGATTATTTTGTTGTATCTTACTCCGGAGTTGGTCCGGCTTATGAGAGAATATGAAAATCATTATGGTAGTAAAATTGCCGATGGAGGTACTTATGAAAATCTCAACCACAGCAAATCGATGCAATCTATCCCCCATGCGAAAGTTTCACCCGTTGGCTGTGAAAGCCAAAAGCGAAGGTAAATCAATCTATCACTTGAATATCGGGCAGCCGGATTTGCCGACACCCGAGGAATTTTTTAAGGCGACACAGGAATTTAGCCAAAATACGCTCGCTTATGCACCGTCCCCCGGACTGCCCGTATTGGTTGAAGCGATTCGTAACTACTATGCCAAGTTGGGTATTCAATATGAAGCCGATGATATTTTCATTACTACCGGCGGTAGTGAGGCGTTGCTGTTCACCTGCTTGAGTATTCTTGACCCCCATACAGAGGTCATTGTTCCCGAGCCTTACTATCCCAATTACAGAACCTTTATCAGCGCCGCCGGTGGCGTGATTCGTCCTCTGCCGACCTGCCCCGAGGAAGGCTACCGCTACGCAGACCGCGCACGCATTGAAAAGCAGATTAACAGCAATACCCGCGCTATTATGTTCACAAACCCCGGTAACCCCACCGGTGTTGTTCTGAACGAGGACGAGATGCGTCTGATGGCAGATATCGCCAAGGAGAATGACCTGTTCATCATCAGCGACGAGGTTTACCGTGAGTTCTGCTATAATGACAGCGGTAAGATTCCCTGCATGGGTCATTTTGATGATATTGCAGATAATTTGGTGATTATTGACTCCGTTTCCAAGCGCTTCTCTTCCTGCGGTGCCCGTATCGGTTGCGTGATTACCAAGAACAAGCAACTGCAGAATGCCCTGATGAAGTTCTGCCAATCCAGACTTTCTGTTGCCACCTTGGACCAAATCGGCTCTGCCGCGCTATACAGCGTGGACGAGAGCTATATGAAGGAATCCATCAAGGAGTATAGACACCGCAGAGATGTCTGTATTGCCGGTCTGCGCAAGATTCCCGGTGTTTTGGTGGAAGAGCCTATGGGCGCTTTTTATGTGATGGCACAGCTTCCCGTTGACGATACCGATAAGTTCCAAAATTGGTTGCTGACCGCCTTTGAGGACAATGGCGAAACCGTTATGTTTGCCCCCGGCGCGCCTTTCTATGCAACTGAGGGTAGCGGTTTGAACGAAATCCGTATTGCCTACATTTTGGAGGAAAAGGATTTGAAGCGTGCTGTTGAGCTTTTGGGAATCGGTATTGCCCGTTATCGCAAGGAAGTAATGGGCGTATAAGCGCGCGTGTCGAAAATCGCGTCATTTTAGAGGAAGGCGAAGCGGTTGCCCAATGATGTGTAAAGAATAGCCGTTTTGACAGTTTGAAGCCCCAGCCGTCAGGCCGGGGCTTTTGTTTATCCGAAAAGGGGAACGGTAACGGTTTCTTTGTCGGTTTTGTAGGTTAGCTTCATGCGTTGCAGTAATTCTTCACTGCCTTGCACCATGATGCCATCGCCCGGCATTAAATGATAGGTGGCAAAGACGGTGTAGCTACTTGCATTATCCGATAGCAGAAGACGCACATCCTGCACAGCTGCGTCGGTGTGGAGCATATACATCTTTCCGTCCTTGTCGGCAACGAATTCCGCGATGTGGGAAAAATTCTGCAAATCGACCGTCTCAAAGGGAGAAACAGTTACTTTTCCTTCTGCTGTTGTGCGAGCCAAGGGCAGGAAGGATTCGTGCAAGAGGGTTTGCAATTTTTCGTATGGGATTTCCACAGAGATAACACCCGAGGAGTAGGGCGCGATTTCATAAGGCGCAAAGTAGAAGCACAGACCGGTTTGGGTAAAGTACCAGGCTTCATCTTGTGTGGCATCTTGAGAAAAGCGTTGTTTTACGGTTTGGGCGTAATTTTCATACAGGTAATCGCCCTCGGCCATTTCGGACAGACCGTCCAGCACCAATTGGTAAAAGGCATCGGTTGAAGCATCTTTGCTCATAATACCGGCAAGGGTCAGCACATCGCCTGTACGCAAATCATAGCTTGCAGATACACAGGTGCGCTCCGGATGTCCAGCGCCGCTGAATACCACATTGTTGCCAAACATACTCAATACTCTGTGGTCAATTCGCGTGGGACTGTAGGTAATGTGATACAGATAAGGCACCCAATTTTTGTTTCCGTTATACACAGCTTTTGCCATATCGGCAATTGCGTTGGCAGATGCGCTTGTGCTGTCAACACGATTTAGAAAATCAATGATAATTTTATCCGCCACATCGGGATTGCTGTGCACCATAGACATAGTCTGATAGGTGTATTGGCACAATACAGCGCTGTCCTCGCCGAGGGTGTTTACGGTAACCGTCGGTACGGAAACGGCAACCATCGAGGTGTCAGTATCAATTTGGGGTTGGTTGATATTGGGGGTATTCTGCGTTTCGACGGTTGCATTGTCTTCGGTTGGTTGGGGCGGTTTTTTAGAAAATCTACCGCACCCGATTAGAGATGTTGTCAGACAAATTGCCAAAAGCAAGCTGATTTGTTTCTTCATAATCAATCCTCCGGGGGGATAATTTTATATCCGTTTCCTATACTATATCATAATTCCCCAATTTGGGCAATCATATTCTGCTGTGATTCTTGACAAAAATGGTATTCTGGTGATAGAATATGAGCAGTTGAATATCACTATGAACGGAAAGAGTACCAAAGCCAATCCTTTAGAGAGCGCGGGTCATAGGCTGAAAGCCCGGTGGTGTCGGCTATGGGAAAGTGCGTCCGGGAGTGAGCTTGTTTTAAGTGATAAATGAGAGTGGAACCGCGAGTTGTTTGACCCGCCTCTTGTGCTGAGGGCATAAGAGGCATTTTTATTAAAGTTTTGGAGGAAATGGTATGTATTTGTATAATTCCCTGTCTCATAAAAAGGAGCTGTTCCAGCCCAATTCTCCCGATGTGGTGAAGATGTATACCTGTGGACCGACGGTGTATCACTTTGCCCATATCGGCAACCTGCGTACCTATATTATGGAGGATGTGCTGGAAAAATCCCTGCGGTACATGGGTTATCATGTAAAACGCGTAATGAATATTACCGATGTTGGACATTTAGCTTCCGATGCAGATACCGGTGAGGATAAAATGCTCAAGGGTGCCAAGCGGGAAAATAAATCCGTTATGGAGATTGCGAAGTACTATACCGATGCATTCTTTGCCGATTGCGAAAAGCTCAACATCAAAAAACCCGATGTGATTGAGCCTGCTACCGGCTGTATTGACGAATTCATTAAGATAGTGTCAGGGCTCATTGACAAGGGCTTTGCTTATGTAGCAGGCGGAAATGTGTACTTTGACACAGCAAAGCTGGATAAGTACTATGTCTTCAACGACCACGACGAAGAGGATTTGGCAATCGGTGTGCGTGAGGGCGTTGAGGAGGATACCAACAAGCGCAATAAGAATGACTTTGTGCTGTGGTTTACCAAGTCTAAATTTGAAGACCAGGCCTTAAAGTGGGATTCCCCTTGGGGCGTGGGTTACCCCGGCTGGCATATTGAGTGCTCCGGCATTTCCATGAAGCACTTAGGCGAGGATTTGGATATTCATGCCGGTGGCATTGATAATGCATTTCCGCATCATACCAACGAGATTGCCCAATCGGAGAGCTATTTGGGTCATAAGTGGTGTAATTATTGGTTCCATGTGCATCACCTGAATACCGATACCGGTAAGATGAGTAAGTCAAAGGGCGAATTCCTGACGGTGAGCCTGCTGGAGCAGAAGGGTTATAACCCGATGGCATACCGTTTGTTCTGTCTGCAGAGCCACTACCGTAGAAATTTGGTCTTCTCCTGGGAGAATTTGGATAATGCGGTTGTTGCCTATGATAAACTGATTGCCAGGATTGCAACGCTCCAATCCAGCGGAGAGGTAGACGATGCAGCTTTGCAGCAGCTTAAGGAACGCTTTGCAGGCGCATTAAATGGCGACCTCAATACTTCCTTGGCAGTAACGGCAGTTTACGATGCGCTGAAAGCCAAGACAAACGATGCCACCAAGCTGGCGGCGATTGCCGATTTTGACCAAGTGCTCAGTCTTGATTTGTTGCAGGCTGCCGAGGCAGTAAGAGCAAAGCAAAATGTTGCTTCGGAAGAATCTGCTGACCCTGAGATTGATGCATTGGTTTTGGCGCGTACGCAGGCAAAGAAAGAGAAGAATTTTGCGGAAGCTGACCGTATTCGTGATGAACTCAAGGCGCGCGGAATTGAAATAATCGATACGCCTCAGGGTACAAAATGGAGAAAAGTATGAAACTGCTAATCCTGGACGGAAACAGTGTCATAAACAGAGCATTTTTCGGTGTAAAGCCTCTTACCAATCGTGAGGGGCTTTACACCCATGCCATTTATGGCTTTTTGAACATTTTGGAGCGCATGGAAAAGGAAGAACAGCCCGAGGCTGTGTGTGTCGCGTTTGACCTTCATGGGCCGACCTTCCGCCATGAAAAATATGAAGCCTACAAAGCCAATCGCCATGGTATGCCCGACGAGCTTGCCGAGCAAATGCCCATTATGAAAGCGATTTTGCAGGCGATGAATATTCCCATTTATGCGTGCCAAGGCTGGGAAGCTGATGATGTCATCGGTACTGTTGGGCGCATTTGCAGTCATAATGCGTGGGAGTGCGTGATTGTTACCGGAGATAGGGACAGCCTGCAACTGATTGATGAAAATGTCCATGTCAAGCTGGTGATTTCCAAGGCAGGACAGACCACCGCAACGCTCTACGATGAGGAAAAATTTAAGCAGGAATACGGTTTTGCACCGAAACAGATGGTAGACCTGAAATCCCTTATGGGGGATTCTTCGGACAACATTCCCGGTGTTGCCGGTGTCGGACCGAAGACCGCTACGGAGCTGTTGCTGAAATTTGGCTCGTTGGACGGTGTTTATGCGAATTTGGACGATGCCTCTATTCGCCCCAAGCTTCGTGAAAAGCTGATAGAATCCAAGAAAAATGCATATCTTTCCTATGATTTGGCGACGATTCGCTGTAACGCGCCCATTGATTTTGAGCCGAAAGATGCCATTATACAGCCGTATAACAAGCAGGCACTTTATGAACTGTTCCAACGGTTGGAGTTTGTTCGGCTGATAGATAAGTATGGCCTGCGTGATGCAGGTATGTCTGTGAAAACAGAAATAAAAAAGCTTGAAAAGCTTCCCCAAACGGACGCTCTTCCCGACAAAGATACGGACTGCGCCGTATATCTGGCATCGGACGGTACGCTGGGCGTAGCTTGCGCCGAGGGTGTGTGCGTACTCACTCCGTTGGAGGCGCAAATGGGCGTAAGCCTACCCAACGGCAACCACATTTGCCACGATATGAAATCCGTTATGCACGCGCTCGATGCCATGGGAATCGCCTATGGTCGCTTTGCTTTCGATACAGCTCTTGCAGGCTATGACCTAAATCCCTCGTCGTCGGATTATGCCGTGTCAAAGCTTGCTACCAATTTCTTGGGAATTTCTGTCGACGATAATGATGCAGGCGCTTGCGCGGAGGCGTTGTTCCATCTGCGCCCTGTGCTCGATGAGGAACTGAAAAAGCAGGGGATGGAGAAGCTTTACTATGAGATTGAACTGCCGCTCTGCCCTGTGCTTTACCGTATGGAGTGCGCAGGCGTAGCCATCGATAGGGAACAGCTTCAGCAGTTCGGGCAGATGCTCACACAGAGAATTGCCGATTGCGAGCGTTTGATTTTCAGCTATGCCGATGCTCCGTTTAACATCAATTCCACCAAGCAGTTGGGCGAATTGCTCTTTGATAAGCTGGGTCTGCCCCCTTTGAAAAAGACAAAGACGGGCTACTCCACCAACGCGGAAGTGCTGGAAAAGCTGAAAAATCAGCATCCGATTATTCCTGCAATTATGGATTACCGTATGCTGACGAAACTGAACTCCACTTATGCCGACGGCTTGATGAAAGCAATCGGTGAAGACGGACGGATTCACACCACCTTTCAAAATTTGGTAACGGCAACGGGAAGACTGTCTTCGACTGAGCCGAATCTGCAAAATATCCCTGTTCGTACGGATTTGGGTGCAGAGATTCGTAAGATGTTTATACCGCAAGAGGGCTGTGTGCTGGTGGATGCGGATTACAGCCAAATTGAATTGCGTGTGCTTGCGCATATAGCTGACGATGAAGCGATGAAACACGCGTTTTTAAGCGGAATGGATATTCATACCGCCACCGCATCGCAGGTGTTTTCTGTGCCTGCCGAGGCGGTAACACCACTCCAACGACGCCATGCAAAGGCGGTAAATTTCGGTATTGTCTACGGCATTTCCGAGTTCTCCCTTGCGGACGATATCGGTGTCAGCCGTTATGAAGCCAAGGCGTATATCGACAGCTACCTTGCCAATTACAAGGGTGTAAAGGCTTATATGAAGCAGGTGGTTGCGGATGCGACAAGGCTTGGTTATACGCAAACGCTTTATGGCAGGAAGCGCACCATTCCCGAGCTGAAAAGTGCGAATTTCAATATCCGCCAGGGCGCGGAACGGATTGCGCTAAACACCCCCATTCAAGGCACAGCGGCTGACCTGATGAAGCTTGCGATGATTCATGTGGATAAGGCATTGTCGGAGCAGTATCCCGAAGCAAGACTGCTGTTACAGGTGCACGACGAACTGATTGTGGAGTGCCCAAAAGAAATTGCCGAGCAGGTCGCAACACTTGTGAGCGCCGAAATGGAGCAGGTTGCGCAGCTGAATGTCCCCTTGCTTGCCGAAGCGAAGTTTGGCAATAGCTGGTATGAGGCAAAATAGATGATAATTAGAAAAATGACAGCAGGCGATGTGCCTGCGATTGGGGCGTTGGAAAAAATTTGTTTTTCCGACCCTTGGAGTGAAAAGAGCATCGCATCGGAGTTGGATAATCCGCTGTCTTGTTGGCTGGTTGCCGACGATGCAGGTACGCTCTGCGGTTATGTAGGCTCGCAAGCGGTGCTCGATTGTGCGGATATGATGAACCTTGCCGTCGCGCCCGACTATCGCAGACAGGGCGTGGGGCAGGCACTTGTAGATGCTCTTGCGTGTCAATTAAGCCAAAACAATGTGCGAGCGTTGTTGCTTGAGGTGCGTGTTTCCAATGCGCCTGCGATTGCGCTGTATGAGAAAATGGGCTTTGCGCAGGTTGGTCGCAGACCCCGTTACTACCACAACCCCCGTGAGGATGCGTGGATTCTGAGAAAGGAGCTGGTCAAGTGAATATTTTGGCGATTGAATCCTCTTGCGACGAAACCGCTGTGGCTGTCGTACGAGATGGCAGACAGGTATTGACGGATTGTATTGCTTCTCAGGTGGATTTGCACCGCATTTATGGCGGTGTCGTGCCGGAGATTGCTTCCAGAAAGCATATTGAGGCGATTTATGGCCTTGCTGACCAAGCTCTGGAACGGGCAAACCTAACCCGTAACGAAATAGACGCCGTTGCGGTTACCTATGCACCGGGGCTTATTGGCGCGGTTTTGGTGGGTGTGAATTTTGCAAAGGCTGTCGCTTTGGCGCTTGATAAGCCACTCATTCCCGTACACCATATCCGCGGTCATATTGCCGCCAACTATATTGCCTATCCCGACCTGAAACCGCCGTTTTTGTGCTTGGTTGTGTCCGGTGGACATACTATGATAGTGGATGTGCAGGATTATACCAAAATGGAAGTTTTCGGCACAACCTTAGATGATGCAGCAGGGGAGTGTTTTGATAAGGTGGGGCGTGTTTTGGGTATGCCTTACCCCGGTGGCGCGGCACTTGACAAAGCGGCAGCCACAGGCGATGATACCAAATATGAACTGCCCCGTTCCAAACCGGGCGCAAACCCCTATGATATGAGCTTCTCCGGTCTAAAAACAGCCACCTTGAATTTGATACACCACGCAGAACAGGTGGGTGAGGAATTGGATTTAGGCAGTCTGTGCGCTTCGTTCTGCGGCGCTGTGTCCGATGCACTTTTGCCGCGTTTGATGATGGCGATGGAACAGACGGGCTATCAAAAATTAGCAGTTGCAGGTGGCGTTGCCGCCAATTCGAGAATCCGCAAGGACATTCTGTCAAATGCCGAAAAAATCGGTGCAGAGGTGTATTTGCCACCGCTGTCCCTGTGCGGTGATAATGCGGCTATGATTGGGGCGCAGGCTTATTATGAATACCTTGCAGGAAATGTGGCGGATATGCGACTGAACGCCTTTGCCACAAAGTCCATTTTGGGAGAAACCCTGTAAGTGTGATGTATAAATTTTAGCTACTATTCGTTGCGAAGAAAAAGTGTGTTGCGGAAATGTTGAATTTTGTCTGATTTTTGGGAAATTACCCCTGTTTTTTACGAAATTTTGTAAGACGGTTGTGGAAAAGAGTGTGGAGAATGTGCATAACCGTATGAATATCGTGCATATTTGACACGCTTCGACACCGTTTCGGGGCATATCCTGTAGAAAAAACGACTTTTCCGCATATTTATGGAATTTTGCTATGTTAGAAATTATCACATCGATGTCCCAACTAAATAGTGAGCAGTTGATGGCGGTTTACTTAGAGGAAAATCGGAAAAACGGCAGGAAAAATTTCCCCGATTGCGGTGTGGAGGAACAGCTCAAAAAAGCGGAAAGTGCGTTTCTTTCTTATTTGCGTGAGGATTTCTTTTCCCAACAGGGCGCTTTTTATGCTGTGTGGCTCACAGACGGGCACTACCTGTCTGCTTTGCGCTTGGAAAAGCACCGGGACGGTTTCCTTCTTGCAGGCCTTGAAACCGCGCCTACGGCTCGTCGCAAGGGTTACGCCTATGCCTTGCTTCGTGAGAGCCTGCGATATTTGCGTGATACGGAATGTAAAGCGGTCTATGCCCATGTAGACAAACGAAATGCACCCTCGTTGGGGGTGCATGGTAAATGTGGCTTTCAGCGCATATCTGAATCCGCCACGCTGATAGACGGCACAACCACACAAAACAGTTGCACCCTGTGCTGTTATTTATGAAAATAAGACACCTGTTAGAGGTGTCTTATTTTTTATCGCATTTGTTTGAGAAAGCATAAAATTGCGGTTATCATCGAAACAGCAGCATATCCCAACACCCAAAGCAGATGGGGGAGTATGTGCGCGAATTCGCCTGCAACAACCGATTGCACAAGCTGTACGGCATGATAAAAGGGTAAAAGCTGTGCGATTTTTTCAAAAATGCCACCGACAAGCGCCAAATCAAACCAAATCCCCGAAAGAAATGCGGAGAGGTTTGTCAGTAGTGCGCCGCAGATACCGCCGACCTGCTTTTGGGTCAGTAAGCTTCCAAACAGCAGACCAAGACCAATAAAAAAGAGCGAAACCGGTAGAATCAGCATAAGCGCGTAAAGCAGATTTACAGACACCTGCAACCCCAAAAAGATGCCGATGCAGTAGCAGAAAATACTCTGCGCCAATGCGACAGGGAGAATGGGCAGACAGTAACCCAAAATGAAATCTATGGCGCGCATCGGTGTGGCGTAAAGCCTCGCCAGGAAGGCGCTTTCCTTGTCTTTGGCAATCAGCGATGCGGAAAACAGTGTCATAAAGGAAAGCCCAAAGATTGTGATGCCGGGCACAAGCCTGTCAATTGCAAACAGGCTGACAGGGATATTTGTCTGTATGGCTGTAAGCAAGAGGATAAGTCCGGCAGGAAATCCAAGACCGAACACAAGTGTGAGTGGGTCGCGGAGAATTTCTTGCAAGGTTCTTTTGGAAAACGCGCGTATTCTCATAGCATTTCCTCCCCGACAAGCGCAATGAAAGCGTCCTCAAAGGTATCCTTTTCGGCAAGCTGTTTGAGCTCCTCAGCGCTACCGAGCGCGATTAGCTTACCGCGCTTCATTATACCAATGCGGTCGGACAGCACTTCTGCCTCTTGCATATAGTGGGTAGTCAGAACAATGGTGATTTTTCCTTTTAGACTGCAAATAGTGTCCCACAATGCGCTACGGGCGAGCACATCCAAACCCAATGTCGGCTCGTCTAAAAACAGGATTTTCGGCTCACCGATAAGCGCCATCGCGATGCTCAGCCGTCGTTGCCAACCACCGGAGAGCTTGCCTGCTTTTACTTGCAGTATTTTATTCAGGTGGAATTCCTCTGTCAGCGCTTTGATTTTTTCGGCTGTTTTTGCTTTGTCAAACCCGTAAACACCGCACATTAGCTCCAAATTTTCTTTCACACTTAACCCCATCGCGACAGCGGTTTCTTGGGGAGAAACGCCAATGCACGCCTTTGCGGCATTGGTCTGCGTTACGATGCTGTTGCCAAGCAGGATTCCGTCGCCGCTTGTCGGCTTCAAAAGACCGCAGAGCATTTTTATTGTCGTGGTCTTTCCGGCCCCGTTTACACCGAGCAAAGCAAAGAGCGTACCTTCCTCAATTTCCAAATTCAATTGGTCAACCGCGGTGAGATTCTTATATTGTTTGGTTAAATTTTGTGTTTGAATCGCAAGCATTTCTTTTCCTTTCATGCTCATTCCTTATTGTTGTTCTTAAATATGGTATTTGAAAACATATCGAACATAGTTTTGGGGGGGATGGCCAAGCCCATATATTCATCACCCAAGATTACAAGCGTATCACCGGGATTGATTCCGAAAATTTCCCTTGCCTGTTTGGGTATAACGATTTGGCCTTTTTCACCCACAGTTGCCGTCCACGCGTACTTTCCTTTTGGCTTTTTCATAGAAACCTCCTTGTTGGTTAAGTATGATTTGTTATACAAATCATACCACAAGACATGCCGAGTTGCAAGTAAAAAATAACGGAGAGAAAAAATTCTCTCCGTTATTTATTGATAAGTTTCCGTTAGGTAAATAATGGCTTGCCGGTAGCCGTCAAGTCCTTGCCCTTTGATGGTTTTTTCACAGGCAAGTCCCGGATAGGAGATTTGCCGAAACGATTCTCGCGAATCTACATCGGAGATATGAACCTCCACAGTCGGAATTCCAACTGCCTTCAACGCGTCCAAAATGGCAACAGATGTGTGCGTGTAGCCTGCCGGATTGATAACAATACCCTGCGTGTTGCCGTATGCCTGCTGAATTTTGTCCACCAAATCGCCTTCGTGATTGGATTGGAATTGCTCAATTTCGGCACCGGTTGTGCGTTCCGTTTCTTGCAGAAGTGCAAGCAGGTCTTGAAAGGTCTGTTTCCCGTAAATTTCCGGCTCACGCATACCCAGCATATTGATATTCGGTCCGTTTAGCACCAAGATTTTCATACAGTCCGTCCTTTCAAAATCTCGTTTACGGCATCGCAAGGCGCTTGATTGTTCCATACCACCGCATCTGCAAAGGCTTCATACAGGGGTTTTCGTTTCGCATACATCTGCGCTAAGGAATCCCTTTGTGAGAGGGGTCTGCCCTCTGTGGGCAGTTGCGTACAATCGCGCTCCAGCCAATAAATCTTTCCGTTTTGGTGGAGTAGGGCATAGTTTTCTTCCTTGGTAACACACCCGCCACCTGTTGCAATCACATAAGAAGACTTTTGGCCCAATTCCGCTAAGACCTGCGTTTCCAATTTGCGAAATCCAGCCTCTCCCACTTCGGCAAAAATAGCCGGAATGGTCTTGTTTGTTTTACGCATAATCTCCGCGTCGGTATCGGCAAAGGGTCTATTAAGCGCTTGCGCCAACAGCTTCCCAACCGTGGATTTTCCACAGCCCGGCATACCGATTAGAATGATATTTTCCGTCTGCTGTTGAAGCTTTTGATAGATGTGGGTGATAACCGCATCGTCAATAGCTTGCCCCGTAAACCATTCTGCCGATGCCTTTGCCTGCGCAATCAACATCCACAGCCCGTTTTGACAGGGGATATTCCTCTGTTTTGCATCTAAAAGCAGACGCGTTTTCGACGGGTTGTAAATAAGATCCAGAACAGCCTCCAAATGGGGGAAATCGTCCAAATTTACAAGGGAATCACCTGCATTTGGGTACATACCCACAGGCGTGGTATTGACAATGATACTAGCATCACTATGCTGATTGAGTGTGAAATAGTTGTGCTTGCCGGAACGGGAAATGACGATTACCTGCGCCCCCAATTCCGTCAAGACGGCAACAGCCGTAGCAGATGCTCCGCCACTCCCGAGCACCAACGCTTTTTTCCCCGTAAGGGTTACATTCATTTGCGCAAGGGCGGATTGAAAACCGAAATAATCGGTGTTGTGCCCAATCAGCGTGCCGTCGGGTTGTTTCATAAGGGTGTTGACCGAACCGAGCTTTTCGGCGCATGGGGTCAGCATCGTACAATAGGGAATAACCGCTTTTTTATATGGCATCGTAACATTTAAGCCGTAAAAATTTCCGTTTTTAAGAAACTCTTCTAATCCTTCCGGCTCAATTTCAAACAGGTCGTAGGGATATGTACCCAAATAGCTGTGGATTTGCGGAGAATAGCTATGTGCAAGTGTCCTGCCGAGTAATCCGCAGGTTTTGCTTTGACCGATAGATTCGTTTTGCGACGCCTGGTAGCGACGGCTTAGGGCAAATATTGTTGAATAAAGCGCTTGCGCGTAGCCTGCCATATCCGCACCTGTCTTGGTAGCTACCGCTTGCAGGATTTCCCGTTCTCTTTCCGGTACATAAATGGGTAAATTGTGTTCTTTTTTGTAAGCCGCAATTTGACTGCTGAGGTCCATTCGCTTTTGGAAAAGGTCAAGAATCCCGTCGTCAACTTGGTCAATCTGTGCGCGTAAATCTTGCAATTCCATTTGAAACCTCCGAAAAATGCCGTCTCTTACGGTATAAGCATCGTTGTTTTGACTACGTTTCTCCTTATTGGATTGTAAATGCCTGCGTGTGCGCCAAACCGCCATTGAAGTAGACGTCAATGGTGTATGTACCTGCTTGGGTGGGCATAATGGGAATGTCCAACTCACAATAGTTCTGGTACCACATATCGCGCCAACGGCTGTTGACTACATCGCCCTGTACCAATGCGCCGTCTTGATTGCGAATCACATACAGAATGGATACGCCCTCTGTGGTGGCGGCATATTTCTTTGAGAAGTATACCAGGAAAGACGCTTCTTCGTTTGCGGAGAAGGTAGAGGTGTAATCTTTATTGAGCAGGTCATAGCGGTCCCAATTTTTATAAGGGGGTCTGCTGACCATGCTGAATTGTAGTTCCGCGCGGCTGGCGGTAAAGCCGTCAAATTCTTGGTTAAAGTCTACCGCCGCACCGGATTTAAGCTCCATTTTAGAGCCGAGCAGAACAACCTTGTCCACATTTTCCATACGAATACGGTAGGTTGCATTGGGAATAACGGGGCTGATTTCGGCTGTGTTGCCGTCGCATTTGAGCGAATTCTCCCCGTCAAGACCCTCTATGCTGTAATACAGGATAAGGTCTTCCGCGGAGCCGCCTTGCACACCGTCCCACGCAAAGGCAAATTTGGTTGGGTCAGAGGTGTCAACGCGGAAATTTGTTGCGGTGGCGGAATTTTCAGGAATGTTTGCAATTTCACCCACGCTCATACCGACAGCCTTTACCTCTACATGGTACGCCTTTGTATGGTCAAGACCTTGGAAGGTGGCAGTTGTTTCTGCGGTAATAATGGTTTGGCTGTATGTTTCGTTGTAGCAACGAATCGACCAGCTTGCAACGCTCTCACCCTCGGGTGCTGCCCATTTGGCGGTAAGGGAATTGTCAATACAGCTTGTAATCTGTAAGTTTTCTGCACGAATAAGCGGACGGGTGGTAAAGGTGATTCGGTCCTGTCCGGTTACATACAGCTCCTCGGAAGGTACCAATTGGAAGGTGTATTCCTTGCCGACCGCCAAACCCGTCAGGGTAACCATATGGGAAGTGAAGGTGGCGGTGCGTATTAATTCACCTGCTGCGGCATATTCCACAGTCCATTCCTCGCACTCGGGACCTTCAACCGTAAAGCTGAGAATGACACTGTCTTCGGAAGTTCCGGTAACGGCATCAAACTGCACAATGTTGGTCTGCATGGGTGTGGAGTATGCGGTAGTTGCCTTGCCGGTAAGCCGATGGAAGCCGTTGGCAACGACCTTGATACTGTACGCGGTGTTGGAAACAAGGTTGGAGAATTCTGCCTTACCGTTGATAACAGGCGCAGGAATCTTATTTCCGTAGGTGTCCGAGCAGATGACCTGCAACAGAGATTCATCAATATCGGTGGAAACAAAGACAGTCAAGGTGTCCTCGTTGCCTTCAACGGAAATGGAATCAATCGGCAGAACATAATACTCCTTGTAGAAGAAGTAACCGCCAACCAGTAAAGCAATGAGCAGAATAGCTAAAATGATGTTGCGTAGCCAATGATGTTTGGCTTTTGCAGGAGCAGGAACGACTTCATCTTCCTGTTCTTCCTGTATTTCTTCCTCGGCTTCTTCTACCTCGGTATCTTCTTCAGTGTCTTCCGTAACCTCGGGCTCAATCGGCTCGGGCATGGGAATATCGATATGGTCCGGCACGACAACAGGCTCCGGCACATCAAGCGATGCCAGCTCGTCTGCTTGATTTAGCATTTCGGACACTTCGTCGGTAATGGTATCGTAATCCACAGCATCCAGATCCACTTCTTCGTCTTCTTCGGTAAATTCGTCAGCTTCCTCGGTATCTTCCGCTACTTCCTCGGCAGACACTTCCTCTATGCTTTCAGCCTGTTGAATTTCCTCGGATTCTGGTACGGGTGCAACATCTGCATTTTCCGAAGCCTCTTCCTGTGTCGGCATGGGTACGATGGGCGTATCCTCTGCGCCGTTTCGTTGCATATAGCTCACGATAGCCTGCCCCATCTGCATGGGATCCTGCCAGCGTTCTTCGGGATTGGGGTCGCAGGCCTTGAGAATGATTTCACTCATCTCATAATCCGCATACAGAGGTGCCGGTAGCTTATCACCGGGCTGTAAATCGTCGTGGAACGGCAGTTCTCCGTTGTTGTAGGTTTGGTAGAGAATCAAACCTGCTGCGTAGACATCCATGGTGGTATTCAGCGCGGAGAAGGCATCACGAACCTCGGGCGGTGTGTATTGGCTGTGATATTTGTCCGGCAAGGACGCATATTTCAGCGAATCCAACCGAATGAAACCCAAATCACCGATACGGAACAGCCGTTGGTCGGTTACAAATACATTACTCGGCTTGAGGTCTACATACAAATATCCGCTTCTTCTGCAAACAGACAGAGCCGCGCACAAGTCAAGACCCAAATTGAGCGCATCCAAATGGGTAAAGCTGTGGCGCTTGAAATGCTTAAACAGGGTGCGCTTATAGTCGCTTAACAGATAAATCTCATATCCCTTGCCGGACTCCATCTGTTCGACTTGACAGCCTGCATAGGGAATAAAGCCCTCCAATTCAGATAGGCTTTCCAAGATTTTCACTTCCTGCACAACACCGTCTGCCAATTCCTTGAAATAGGCAAGGGCGGCCTCCTCGTCTGCGTAGGCACCGGAGAGGAGCAGGGCATCTATTTGGGTAGCCGATGCAGGTACGGAAATGATTTTCACAATATATCGATTGTTGGTGTCATTCTCCATAGCCGGACAACAGCATATACCATGATGGTCGCTAATCGGACCGCCTATGATAAAGTTATCTAACATTGGCGAAATTAGCCTTGGTTCTGACATATACATCGCCTCCTTTTTCTCATTGTATATATCATAAAATAAATTTCTAAAAAAAGCAACAGGTTTATAGTTGTTTTATTCCGCAAGAAATGCTATAATTAGCGTGTAAACATTTTGCAGGGGCTCCTGCTGACCTAGGAGGTAACAAAAATGAGCAAAATTATTTGCGATATTTGCGGTACAGCATATCAAGAAACAGCAAAGCAATGCCCTATTTGTGGTTGTGTGCGTCCCGGTGATGTGCAACGCATTACGAATGAAGTGAAAAGTAACGGTAAGGTTTCTACCGGTTATACG
>JAZNGK010000123.1:0-9658 GCA_045576395.1 Faecousia sp.
GGTTGACCCAAGTTACCCTCTGTTTTGCAGGGGGCAAAAAATAGCTTCTAGTGAGAAGTATAGTAGATAAGAACAAAGCTCCCCGTTATAGTAGGAATTATTTACTGCCATTTATGAAACTCGCCTTGCCTTTTATCAGCAAGAGGAATTTCTGTTCTTTGGTCAAAAAAACACCGCTTTACGCAGCCCTTTACAGGCGCACGCAAAACGGTGTTGATAACAAATATTAGTCGCAAACCTTGTTTCCGCGGAAATAGACCGCTTGTACTTGGAATGTGTCGTCTACAATCAGCAGATTTGCATCACGACCGGGGAGAATGGAGCCTACCTGATTATCTAAGTTTAGTGCCTTAGCCGGATTGGTGGAAGCACATTTAAATGCCACACGCACATCAGTGCCGGTAAAGCGCATGAAATTCCGACAGGCACCGCTTAGAAGCAGACGGCTACCTTCCAGCTCACCCGAATCGTTATAATTCAAGTCCTCCGCGCTCATGGGACTTTCGGGTGGATACTTGGAGGGATCGTGGTAAGTAGCTGTCGCGGTCGCATCGGTAACAAGGATAATGTGGTCCTCACCGGCGGTACGCAACGCCAACCGAACGGCATGAGGCGCCACATGCACACCTCTGGAATCACAAATCAGCTCATAGTACAGCCCGGGTATGGACAGGGCGGCCAAATAAGAGGTTTGCTGAATTGCAAGAGGTCTGGGGTTGTTCTGGTAGCAACCCATAGCATCATACAGGTGTGTTATAATTCTGGCGCCCTTTGCAACGGCGCGTTCTACTTCGTCGATGCGCATTTCCGTATGACCGAGGTCCATACAAACGCCACGGTTTACGAGATAGTCCTCGAATTCCGGCGCGCACTCTAATTCCGGTGCGTAAGTGCAGTGTAGCACCGCAGAGCCGGCCGCGTCAAAGATTTTATCACATAGCTCCTTGCTGTACGACCATGCCAAAGTGGAGTTGGCACCGTATTTTGGGTTGATAAAAGGACCTTCAAAATGAATACCGACAATAGAGGTATTTCCTTCTTCCATGGCCTTTTTACAACCTTCAATGCAAGAGAGAAACTCTTCCATACTGCAACTGTACGCGGCAGTAGGAGTAATGGAAGTGGTTCCGGAACGCATATGGCAACGCGCCATAGCGGCAGGGTCTTCTGTGGCTACATGTACCTCGCCGGTCTTTACATTCATATAACCATGGTTATGAATATCCACCAAACCGGGACCGACATACGCACCCTTTACATCGATAATTTCGGCATCTTCCGGCGGGACAACATCACCGCTTGCCAAAATTTTGCCATTGTCGACTAAAATTGCGCCTTCTCGAATTTCGTCGGGGAATACAAGCTTTGCGTTTACGAATGCTTTCATAATTGCTTTTCTCCTTTATCAAATACCGGGTAGTCTTGTGTCAATTGCATTTCTTTGGTTTGCAATTTCGGTGTTGATGACATGCTTCGCATGCTTGATTTTCCACTCAATATGCGCTCTGTCACCCATGTATTCCATAGAGGGCTCCCAACCCAAACGGGAATCGTTTTCAACCAGAGGAATGGTCTGCTCCGCGTTTTCGATTTCAGCCAGCAACAGTTCTTCCATACTGTCGAGAACGTTCCGTACTTCTTCCTTTGTTTCCGAGGCATCGAAATGGCTAAGGAGCTTGTACCACTTCTTGACATTGATACCTGTTTGGATACAATGCACCATATATGCGCCCAGATTGATTAAGTAAAGGAGCTTGTCGTTTTTGTTGGCAATTCCGTTTAGTAGCGCCAAGCCGTCTTCCATAAGCGCCTGCATCTTTTCCAGCGAACGCATCTCCGCCATCGCACGAATCGGCGCAGGCACACCCTTGTAGAAGGTTACCTCGTGGGGATACCAGTTGGTGTAGCTGGCGTGATAAATGCGATTTCCGAAATGTGCGTAGGGGGAACTCGGATTTTTATAGGTAACGAGGAAACAGAAGGGATATGCAGGTCCGATTCGGAATGCGCAATATTGGTCGTTGTCGGTGGGTGTGTAGTGGCAAATCGCATCACTCCATAGGCGGAGCGCCTCTCTTGTTTCGTTTAGACAATGGCCACCGAATTCACTCACCAAAACATCGTCCAAAATTTCTTCCATGGGGCGTTCGGGGTCGTTGAAGCACCACTTAGACAGCTTGCTGATAAAGGAAGGGTACAGACCGTAGTGGTGGCTTTCCATAATGCCGCAAAGACCGCATTCCTTGTTGACCTTCTTCATTCCGGCATATCTTCGCATCCATTGGAACGGCACAGGCACATAGGGAATCGTACCGAAATCCCAAGTCATACCGGCGGTGTTGGTAATGGTATAGAGCCGAATACCGCGTTTTTTGGCGGCGATGGCTTCGCTCATGAAGTTGGGGCTGGGGCCGGGGCTTTGTATGGAATAATCACACAACACAACCTCAAGGCCTTCCAGCATGGTTACGGTGCTGTTTTCAATGGTCTGCGCCAATAGGGTAATACCCTCGGGCAAGTTGTTGATAAGCTTGATTCGTGCTTCTTCCGGCTGTCTGCACCAATTGTAGGTCCAAAAGACAATGTCGGCATCTTGCTTATGCTTTTGTACAACCTTTTTAATGAGGCTCAGCCACTCGGGGAAATCCTCACAGGGCCACCAACCGGAACGGGTTTTGCCGACAGGCAGACCGTCTTTGTCCAAAACGGAGTTGGGATTGGGGGCAACATGGGGGTCGTGGCTGGGGAAGCCTACGGACTCGCCCACCAAAACAATGCCCTTGATGCCGGGACAGGTTTCGAACAGCTTGCCGTAGGATGCCTCGTAATATGCCTCGGCGCCCTTGTCTGCCGGATGTTTTTCACTTTTCAGATAGCTGTACGCATATACATCGATACCGTACCGCTTTGCCCGATGAATCAGCTCGTTAAAATCTAAGTATCCGTAAGGGGTGATGTTCACATCCTTTACGAAAATCAAAATCGCATCTCTGCCCTCATGGGCGATTGCCTGCAAATGCTCGTCGGGGTATTCGTCCAAGCCGTAGCCGGAGTGTACCATTTGCGGAGAGAACATAGGCTTTCTGAAAATGGTCTCTTTTGTGATAAACGGGGCTTTTTTGAGACTCATCATTTCTTCCAAATGATAAAGACCCTGCGCCGCACCGCGGTCATCAAACGCGCTGATAACCACATTCTCGTCTACATCTATGCGAAAGCCCTTATAGCCTGCCGCACTCTGCAAATCGGCACCGTTGTTCTGCGCCAGCTCAACGGCTATGTACTGCCCGTTAACCTTGGCGCCCTTTTCCGCGACGGCTGCACTCACATGCATAGCGGTATAGAGGTAATCCGCAAAATCCCGCGCGGCAGTTAACATAACTTCGTTGTCTTCCGACACGACAATCGTAACGAAGTCCTTGATTTCCAGCTCATTTTCCTTGGGGGTCAAGCTGTTGTTGCGAATGTCCTTTTCGTGAACACAGAGCATTCTCTTACGAAAATCATAATTTTTTTCCTGTTGAAGCATAATATTTTCTCCTGTTATAGTAGGAATTATTTACTGCCATTTATTATACCCATCTTGCGTTCTGTTTGCAAGAGTTAATTCCAATATATGGATATAAAAAACGCCGTTTTTGCAGAATTTTACAAAACGGCGTTTTTGTCTTATTGTTTTCTGAAAATAATGCTTCCTGTTTTGTGGTCCATGGATTCCACAATTGCCAAAGATTCCAAATGATAGCCCAAATTGCGGATAATTTGGCCACCCATTTGGAAACCCTTTTCCACAGCGATACCGATACCTTCGACAGTACCGCCTGCCTGGTCCACAATGGAAATCAGACCTTGCAGGGCACAGCCGTTGGCTAGGAAATCGTCGATAATAAGCACGTGGTCGTCTTTCGTTAGAAATTGCTTGGACACCAAAACGGTGTTCTTATTCTTATGGGTAAAGGACTCCACTTCCGCCACATAAGTATCTCCTGCGATGTTGATGGACTTGGACTTTTTGGCAAACAGCACAGGCACATGGAATTGCTGTGCCACAGCGTAGGCAATGGCAATGCCCGAGGCCTCAATGGTTAGAATTTTGTTGATGGGCTTGTCTTGAAAACGCGCATAAAATTCCTTGCCGATTTCATTCATCAGCGCAATATCCATTTGATGATTCAGAAAGCTGTCTACCTTGAGGACGTTTCCTTCCTTCACCACACCGTCTTTGGCGATTCTTTCTTCTAAGCAATTCATAGTAGCGCCCACTCCTTCTGTCAATTTGTAACATTATAACAGGCGGCCATAGCCTTTGCAATACAAAAAGCGAGAAAAATCCGCAAAATTTGATAGAATTCGAAAAAATACACAAGGAGAAACGGTTTCTGTAAGGCCTTTTCGTTGAATCTCGAAAAAGGCGAAAAAAAGTGGAAACTTGTTGACAAAAAGCAGACGATTGTGCTAATATAAAGAGGGAAATTTCATACTTTCTGCCAGTATAGTTTTGGAGTAATGAGAAGTCGTTGGGCCCAAATGTTTCTACCGTGCCGCCGTAAGGCACGACTATTGGTGTGTAGCTCCGTTTATGGGGTTGCTGGCGGTTTTGTCTACGGTGCAAAACTGCTTATTTTTTTTGTTAATCATATCGGAAAGTCCGATAAAATTATAAAAAATGGAGGAAACACACAATGAAAAAGCTGATTGCACTGCTGCTGGCTGTCCTGATGGTATTCGGTATGGCTGCTTGCGGCAAAAGCGACAGCGCCAAGGCGCTGACCGAATCTCCTTTGGACGCAAAGGAAATCACCAAGGATTTTGATGTCAAGGACGACTTCAAGATCGGTTTCATCTGTCTGCATGACGAGAAGTCCACTTACGACAAGAACTTCTTGGACGCAGCCGACAAGGCTATCAAGGCTCTGGGTCTGACTGACAGCCAGTACATCATCAAGGTTAACATTCCCGAAGGCAACGAGTGCTACGATGCCGCTGCTGACTTGGTTGACCAAGGCTGTACCGTTATCTTTGCAAACTCCTTCGGCCATGAGGACTTCATGCTGAAGGCTGCCAAGGATTTTCCCGATGTGCAATTCTGCCACGCTACCGGCTACAAGGCACACCTGGAGAATGTTGCAAACTATCACAATGCGTTCGCTTCCATCTATGAAGGCCGTTACCTAGCCGGTATTGCCGCAGGCATGAAGCTCAACGAAATGATTAAAGACGGCAAGATTACTGCTGAGGAAGCCAAGATGGGCTATGTTGGCGCTTACACCTATGCAGAGGTTATTTCCGGTTACTCCTCCTTCTACTTGGGCGCTAAGTCCGTATGTCCTTCCGTAACCATGGAAGTACAGTTCACCGGCTCTTGGTTTGACCCCATCGAAGAGCAGAATGCCGCTGTGGCTTTGATTGACAGAAAGTGCGTTCTTATCAGGCAGCACGCTGACTCCATGGGTGCCCCCGGTGCCTGTGAGGCTGCCGGTGTACCTAATGTTTCCTACAACGGTGCTACCTTCGAGTCCTGCCCCGAAACCTTCATCGTGTCCTCTCGTATCGACTGGGCTCCCTACTTCGCATACATCATCAAGTGCGTCAACACCGGTGCCGCTATCGACACCGATTGGTGCGGTGGTATTGCTGAGGGCTCTGTTGTGCTGACCGGTATCAACGAAAATGCTGCTGCAGATGGTACTCTGGCTGCTCTGAAGGCTGCTGTTGAAGACCTGAAGACCGGCAAGGTTAAGGTGTTTGACACCAAGAACTTCACCGTTGAAGGTGCCGCTGTTACCGGTGAGAATGTTGTCGACGGTATTTTCGAGGAGTCCAAGACTCAGTCTGCTCCTTACTTTGATTTGAAGATTGACGGCATTACCCGTTTGAACGAAAAGTTCTAATTCCTGTTATTTACCCGGGGCAGAGTTATCCGGCTCTGTCCCGGGTTTGGTAATTTATATCCGATAGGAGCAAAGCAAATTTGCTTTTATCGGATACAAATTACAAAATTTGTGGAGGAATGATTATGGCAAGACCTGTGGCGTTGGAATGTCGCGGCATTACCAAGACCTTTGGCCGTGTAGTGGCGAATAAAAACTGCGATATTCAGGTGTTTCGTGGCGAGATTTTGGCTGTTTTAGGCGAAAACGGCTCCGGTAAAACGACACTTATGAATATGGTGGCCGGCATTTACTTTCCGGACGAAGGTCAAATCTTTGTTGACGGTGAGGCGGTTACGATTGCCTCCCCCAAGGATGCGTTTGCCTATAAAATCGGTATGATTCATCAGCATTTTAAGCTTGTCGATGTGTTTACCGCCTGTGAAAATATCGCTTTGGGTGTGGAAGATGAAGGTCGTTACCATTTGGCTGATGTCCGCCGCAAGGTGATTGAAATTACCCAGCGCTACGGCTTTGTGATTGACCCGGATAAGCGCGTAGCGGATATGTCCGTTTCGGAAAAGCAGACCGTAGAGATTATTAAAGTGCTTTATCGCGGTGCGGATATTCTGATTTTGGACGAGCCGACCGCTGTACTGACACCGCAGGAAACGGACAAGCTGTTTGCCGTTCTGCGTCGTATGCGTGAGGATAACAAATCGGTGATTATCATTACCCATAAGCTCCATGAGGTGCTCTCCCTGTCTGACCGCGTGGCGGTGCTTCGCAAGGGTGAATATGTGGGTACTGTGCAGACTGCCGAAGCCAATGAAAGTCAGCTCACCGAAATGATGATGGGCGTGAAGGTGGAGCTGAATATTGCGCGTTCCGAGCCTAAGGATACGCAGGAACGGTTAAAGGTAGAGAACCTGTGTAGCGTCAACGAGGAAGGCCGTACGATATTAGACGGCATATCCTTTACCGCTTATTCCGGTGAGATTTTGGGTATTGCCGGTATTGCCGGCTCCGGTCAACGGGAACTGCTCGAAGCGATTGCCGGCCTGCATCATCTGACTGCCGGTGATATTGTCTACCAAGACCCCAAAACCGGCAAAACGGAGAATCTGCGTGATAAGAACCCCTTGCAGATTCGAGATTTGGGTGTGCGACTGTCCTTTGTGCCGGAAGACCGATTGGGTATGGGTCTTGTCGGCAATATGGACATTGTGGATAATATGATGCTCCGTAGCTACCAAAAGGGACGCGGTATATTCCTGCATAGACGCGAGCCACGCGACTTGGCGCAAAACATTATTACAGATTTGCAAGTGGTTACCCCCAATGCCGTAACGCCTGTGCGACAGCTCTCGGGCGGCAATGTGCAAAAGGTGCTGGTGGGTCGTGAGATTGCCGCGGCACCGACTGTTCTGATGGCGGCCTATCCGGTGCGTGGCTTGGATGTCAATGCATCGTATACCATATACAACCTGCTGAATAGCCAAAAGGAAAAGGGCGTGGCGGTTATCTTTGTCGGTGAGGATTTGGACGTGCTTTTAGAGCTGTGCGACCGCATATTGGTTATCAACTCCGGACGGGTAACGGGCATTGTTGACGGCCGCACTTCCTGCAAGGAAGAACTCGGTCTGCTGATGACTAAATCGAAAGAGGAAGGGGATAAGTAAAATGGCAAAAAATGAAAAAAAGCGTACCCCTTTACTGCACGTGGTCAAGCGCGACCAAAGTACAATCACTTGGTACTATAAACTGATAATCCGCGCAGTTGCCGTATTGTTGGCGATGCTGGTGTCCGGTGTTTTGATTACAATATTGGCAAAGACCAACCCCGTCAAAGTCTATGTTGCTATGGTCAAAGGCGTGTTCGGCTCCTCTCGTCGTATTTGGAGTATGTTGCAGGGCGTGGCGATGCTTCTATGTGTTTCCTTGGCTGTAACGCCTGTGTTTAAGATGAAGTTTTGGAATATCGGCGCGGAAGGACAGGTGCTAATCAGCGGCCTGGCCTGCACCGCTACGATGATGTTCCTAGGCGATACAATGCCGACGGGCTTGCTCCTTGCGGTGATGACAGTTGCCAGCGTGCTGGCCGGTATGCTGTGGGCATTTATTCCGGCTGTGTTCAAGGCGTATTGGAATACCAATGAAACGTTGTTTACCTTAATGATGAACTATGTGGCAACCCAATTGGTTGCTTGGTTTCTGAAGGTCTTTGTGAAAAACGGCTCCGGTGTGCTGACACCGATGCCGCAGTTTGGTCTGCCGGTAATCGGTGGGCAGGCATATCTTTTGAACATTCTGCTGGTTGCCGTCGTAACAATCGTGGTGTTTATTTATTTGAAGTACAGCAAACACGGTTATGAGATTTCCGTCGTGGGTGAGAGTGAGAATACCGCCCGTTACATTGGTATCAATGTAAAAAAAGTGGTCGTACGGACCATGCTGATTTCCGGCGCGATTTGCGGCATAGCCGGCCTGCTTTTGGTGGGCGGCACCAACCATACCATCAGTACCACTACCGTCGGTGGCCGCGGTTTTACCGCTATTATGGTATCATGGCTTGCAAAATTCAATCCGCTGTTTATGGTGCTGACTTCTTTCCTGCTCATCTTTTTGGAGATGGGATCCCAGCAAATATCTACGGACTTTCGAATTCCCAGCTCGATTGCCGATATTGTTACCGGCATTATTCTGCTGTTTATCATCGGCTGTGAATTCTTCCTGCAATACCGCATTGTGCCGAGCAAAAACAGAAAGGAGAATGTGTAATGATAGCCTTTCTTGTTAGTGCAATTCGATTGGGTATGACCTTCCTGCTGGGCTCTACCGGTGAAACCATCACAGAAAAAGCAGGCCATTTGAATTTAGGCGTTCCCGGTGTTATGTGTGTCGGTGCCGCCTGCGGTTGCTATGCCGAATATATGTATTTCACCGCTGTGGGTATGAATGTGGTGCCGATATTAGCAGTGCTGATTCCGCTGTTGGCGGCACTGCTGGGTGGTGCGCTGATGGGTTTGCTGTTTAGCTTCTTTACGGTTACCCTGCGTGTCAATCAAAATGTAACCGGCTTGGCAATTACCACGCTGGGCGTGGGTATGTCGGAATATATCATCAGCGAGGCCACCGTTATCTTCACCAAGGGCAGTAAGTATTTCACCGCGTCGCTTCCGTTTGCGGATGCGCTGGGCTCCTTTGGTAAGCTGGTTTTCGGCTACGGTATGTTTGTGTATTTGGCGTTGATTATCGCGCTGGTTACATCGTATGTCCTCAATAAAACGCGTGTGGGTCTGCATCTGCGTGCGGTGGGCGAAAGCCCGGCTACCGCGGATGCCGCCGGCATCAATGTGCCGCTGTACCGTTATGTCGCTACCTGTATCGGTTGCGGTATATCCGGCTTGGGTGGTCTGTCGTTTATTATGGACTACCTAAACGGAAATTGGGAGTACTGTGTAGATGACATTGGCTGGCTGGCAATTGCGTTGGTTATCTTTACGGTATGGAAACCCAATTGGGCCATTTTAGGTTCGATTGTGTTTGGCGCGCTGTATGTAGCAAGTAGCTATATCCCCGGTGTTAGCTTTGCCGGCAAGGAGCTGTTTAAGATGCTTCCTTATGTGGTTACCATATTGGTACTGATTATCACAAGTATGCGCAAAAAACGTGAGCATCAACCTCCCCAGAGTTTGGGCTTGTCCTATTTCCGGGAAGAAAGATAATTGTAACAAAAGGACGCGGAAAGGCGGCCTCACATAGGGGTTTATACGCTCCAAACCGGA
>JAZNGK010000124.1:0-5267 GCA_045576395.1 Faecousia sp.
GTTCAAAATAGCGGTCATAGACTGCACTTCTTTGACTTTGCGGTGTCGTTTCCGCATCCCATGTAAGCCCCAGCCACAGCAAATCCTTGCGGAGAAGCTCCGCAAATTCTGCGCCGGTACGCAGGGTGTCCAAATCCTCCATTCGCAGTACCATACTGCCGTTTTTGGATTTTACCGACAGCCACGCAAGCAACGCGGAAAACACATTTCCCAAGTGCATTCTGCCGGAAGGCGTGGGTGCAAACCGTCCGATAGCCTGGCTCATAAAAACACACTCCCATAGCGGATAAGCCAAATAATCAGCACCGCCAAAATACCGCCTGTCATCATAATAATCGCAACCGCCAGCCAAACAGTCCGCGAATTCGCCTTCTTTTCCACAGGCAAATCGGGAATGTCGGAAAGTGCCGCCTCAAAATCGAACGCCTCCACCGCCTCGACAGCTTCCTCGGTCTGCATATCTTCCTCTAACAAGGCTTCCTCCAGGCGCTTTAGCTCCGCTTTTGCATCTTCATACATTTCCAACACCTCCCGTTTGTTCTATTTTAGCCTAAATTTCATCGCATGTAAAGGTTTTGATTTTCGGACTTGTGAAATCGGGGAAAATGGTGTAAAATAATATATTATTTTATAAAGGAGGTGTCCTATGCTCACCGACCCGGAAGAACGCAAGCGCCTGCGCCAGGAAAAAGCAGAGCAACGCGCCCTGCAACAGGCACAAAGTAAAAAGCTACGCCTACGGCTGATTGTGGCAGGCATCGTTCTGCTGACCTGCGGTGCGCTGATTTTCAGCCTGTCGAAAAAGCCGTCGGACACCCCCCATACCGAAAGCACACACACCACCGATTCCTCTGCCGAAGCAAGCCAGGAAGAAACCAAGGAAACAACACCGCCTACCACCACCATTCACTATGTTGCCGCAGGCGATTTGAACATCAACGAGGATACCGTCTCCGCAGGCGGTAACGGCTATGTGTATACCGACACCTTTTTGGATGTTGCACACCTGCTCTCCGGCGGTGATATCGCAACCATAAACTTCGAGGGCAATTTCTACGGTGAGCCGTACGGCAGCAGCTTCTCTGCACCCCAAACAATGGCAGTCGCCTTGCAGAAGGCAGGCGTGGATTTGGTGCAAATGGCAAATTCCTATTCCATTAACAAGGGTCTGTCCGGCTTAAGCGCCTCTATTGATGCGATTCGTTCCACCGGTATGGAGCCGTTGGGCGTATACAAAACCAATCACGAATTCAGCCAAAGCAAGGGCTACACCATTCGTACCGTCAACGGCATTAAAATGGCGTTTGTGGCATTTACCAAGGGTATGGACGGTATGGCGCTCCCTGCCGGCAGTGAAAACTGCGTAAATGTCCTTTACAAGGACTATGACAGCGCATACCAAAAGGTGGATTCCGATAAAATCACTGCGATTTTATCGGCTGTAAACAAGGAAAAGCCGGATATTACAGTGGCGCTTCTGCATTGGGGCAGTGAATTTAACAACACCATCAGCGCCAGCCAAAAGGAGATTGTTTCGCTGATGCAGGCAAACGGAGTCGATGCCATCATCGGCACACACTCCCACTATGTGCAAAAAATAACCTTCCAGCCGGAAAGCGGGCAATTTGTTGCCTACTCGCTGGGCGACTTCTTCTCCGATGCCAAACGGGCAGGCTCGGAGTATTCCATTGTCTTGGATTTGGAAATCACCAAGGACAACAAAACGAAAAAGACCAAAATCACGAACTTTACCTACACCCCCATTTTTACCGTACGGGAAGAGGACTCTCCCTTGCGTGTGGTGCGTATCCAGGAAGCACTTTCCGCTTACGAGAGTAACTATCTGCAAAAGGTATCTGCCGAAACCTGCGAGAAGATGCGCTATGCATTGACACGCATCGAAGAAAGAATCGCAGGAGAATAATCCATAGCCTCCCCTCCAGGGGAGGCTTTCGTGTATCAACCAAAAGAGAAAGCCATTTATTGACAGGGAAGCAATCTGCGTTTATAATATTCACATATAAAAGAGGGAGTTGATTGCAAATATGGACACCACACTAAATTGGGATTTTACTTTGGCAAACTATGGCGCTGTATGGTCATTTATGGTACAAATGGGGTTGTTACTGCTTTTTTTGATGCTGGGAAACATTCTGCGCAGAACAATCCCCTGGTTCCGAAAATGCTTGATTCCCTCGGCACTTTTGGGCGGCGGGTTGCTGTTAATCGTGGATATTATCGCCAAGGCGTGCGGCTTTATGCTCGTGGACAATCGGCTCATGCAGGTGATTACCTACCACGGACTTGCCTTGGGCTTTGCCGCTATGTCCTTGAAAACGGAAAAAACCACCACCAAAGCCAACCGTACACAGGTTGTGGAATTTGGTGCGTTGCAGGGCGGTAGCTATATGCTGCAGGCCTTTGTCGGCTTGGCGATTACCATTGTGTTCTTCTTGCTGACCCGACACGGAAAAACCGTCATTTCCTACATCGGTGGGCTGATTCTCCCCTTGGGCTACGGGCAAGGTCCCGGCAACGCGTTGACTTGGGACATCAACTTCACCAACACCCCTGCCACCCAATTTTCCGGCAACGGCAGTTTTGGTTTGGCATTGGCATCTATCGGCTTTGTGGTTGCCTCGATATGTGGCGTTGTTTACATCAACATCTACAAAAAGCGCGGAGATCTGCACATTCGGCAGGCCAATAACAGCGAAGAATTTATCGACCACACCAACCCCGACGGCAACGAAATTCCCGACAACGAATCGGTAGACAAATTCTCTATCCAAGTGGGCTTTGTGGCATTGGCCTATGCCTTGGCGTTCGGCTTTATGTGCTTGCTTGCCGTTGTCTCCGATTTTACCAACAGCATCGGCTGGGGCTTCAACTTCCTTTGGTCGGCCTTGGCGGCTATGGGCATCAAGGCAGTTGTAAAACAACTGCAAAAGCGCAAGCTGATGCGCCGAAATTACATCAACAACTATCAAATGGACCGCATTTCCGGCTTTGCCTTCGACTTGATGATTGTCGCAGGCGTAGCCGCCATTGAGGTCAACGACATCAAAAATTATATTCTCCCCATCGTGGTGCTTAGTGTCGTGGGCGGTATCGTTACTTATGTTTACATTCGCGCAGTTGCCAGGGAATGTTTTAAGGGCTTTGCACACGAATTCTTCCTGATGAGCTTCGGCACAATGACGGGCACCGCCTCCAACGGTATGATTTTGATGAAGGAAATTGACCCCGGTCTGAAAACCCCCACCTCCAACCTGTATATCCTGTCCACATTCCCTGCTATGGTGATGATTGCGCCGCTGTTGTTCCTGCTGAGCTTTGCAGGCAGTTCTCTGAAAAACGCCTGTATTGCCTGTGCGATTTTCTTTGTTCTGTGGGTGGTATATACCGCATATATATTCCGTCGCAAGCTATTCAAAAAGCGTTACAAGGACATTCCCGAATATGTTTGGACAGAAGAATAACGATAGGGCGTGTTTACACGCCCTGTTTGTTTTCCGTAGCTTGGCGCTCGCTGTGAAATTTTTATTGCTTTTTATAGCAAATGCGTTATAATGAATATGATATGTATTGGGTTTTACCCATCAGTGTAAATAAAGGAGAATTACATATGATTATTACACAAAAAAAGCCCATTGAGGAGGTTATGGCTCTGGTCGGCAACGCAAAGACCGTTGCGATTGTAGGCTGTAACAGCTGTGCAACCGCCTGCCAAACCGGTGGCGAAGCGCAAATTCAAGAGCTGTCTGCCATTTTGGAGCAGGCAGGCAAAAAGGTAGTCGCTACCACAATTGCCGACTACTGCTGTATGAACCTAGGCGTAAAGGCAAAGATGAAAGCCATCAATGCCGCAAGTCCTGACTGTATTATTTGTATGTCATGCGGTGATGGCGTACAATGTGTTGCCAAGAACGCACCGACTACCCCCGTCTACCCCTCTAATAACACCATGTATCTGGGCGAGGCTGTCCGTTTCGGTATTTGGGAAGAGGCCTGCCGTTTCTGCGGTGATTGCGTGCTGGGTCAAACCGGCGCCATCTGTCCCATTACCCAATGCGCAAAGAGCCTGGTAAACGGCCCTTGCGGTGGTCAAAAGAACGGCAAGTGCGAAGTCAATCCTGAGAACGACTGCGCTTGGATTAAGATTTACAACCGTCTGGAAGCGACCAATCAGCTCGAAAAGCTGACTCAGCGTCGGGAAGACAAGGGATATGGCGATTTCGCCTATCCCAGAACCATTAGCTTGAGGGGGAAGAAATAATGAGCCTATTAAAAGATGCACTCGAAGCCGGTAAGTTTGGTATTACCGCAGAAATGGCCCCTCCTAAGGGTTGTAATTTTGCTGAGCAGATGGAAGCTGCTGAGCTGTTAAAGGGCAAGGTTCACGGCGTGAATGTAACCGATATGCAGTCTGCAAGCCTGAAGGCTACCGGTCTGGGTCTTTGCATTATGCTCAAGCAGGCAGGCGTTGAGCCGATTCTGCAAATGACCGGTCGCGACCGCAACCGTATGGCGCTCATGGGCGATGCTCTGGCTGCTGCCGCATTTGGCATCGACACTATGCTGGCGCTCACAGGCGACCACCCTGTTGTCGGTGATTGCCGCGACGCAAAGCCTGTTTACGATTTGGATTCCGTCGGAATTTTGCAGATGCTAACCAATATGGAAGAAAGCGGTCGCGACTGCGGCGGCAATCCCCTGTCCGGTAATGTGGTGGACAAGGAATCCGGTGAGATCACCGACAAGTCCGCTACCCCCACCTTCTACAAGGGCGCTTCCGTTACCCCCGTTTACGAGCCGCTGTTTTTGCAGATTAACAAGCTCCGCCAAAAGGTAGAAGCCGGTGCGAAGTACATCCAGACTCAGGGCATTTTCGATATCGAGACCTACAAGCGCTTCTTGGACGAAGTGGACAAGGCCGGTATCAAGACCCATATCATGGCAGGTATCATTCCTCTGAAGGCTGCAGGTATGGCTAAGTACATGAACGAAAATGTCCCCGGTATTGATGTGCCGCAGCACATGATTGACCGCCTTGCCGCTGCTGCCGCAGAGGGTAAGGAAAAGGGCGTCAAGGGTCTGCCTGCAAAGCTGGGTATTGAAATGGCTGCCGAGATGATTGCCGAAATCAAGGCACAGGGTCTTGGCGACGGTGTTCACATTATGGCAATCGGCGCAGAGAAAAATGTGCCTGTCATTTTGGAAAAAGCAGGTCTGTCCATCTAATATGCACGATTTTACACCGGCTC
>JAZNGK010000125.1:0-3029 GCA_045576395.1 Faecousia sp.
AAGTCCGACCTATCCCTCCCTGCGAGGGATAGGCGGCAATCAAAGAGCATAAAGCGTTGCGTTTTATGCCCGGTGATTGTAGACAGGACAAGGAGGTCCTAAAAAATGACAAAACAAAAGACTACAAAGCGCGCTTTGCTTTTGAGCGCACTTTCTCTGTTGCTGTGTGTATCTATGCTGGTAGGCAGTACCTTCGCTTGGTTTACTGACTCCGTTACCTCTTCGGGTAACATCATCAAGTCCGGTGATCTCGATGTTGAGATGTATTGGGCTGAGGGTGATGAAGATCCCGCAGCTGCAGCGTATAAAAATGCTGCCGAGGGCGCAATTTTCCAATCTGAACTTTGGGAGCCTGGCTACACAGAGGCAAAACATATCAAGGTTGCAAATGTTGGCACCCTTGCGCTGAAATATCAGATGCGCATTCTTGCCAATGGTGTTGTAAGCCAACTGGCAGATGTGATCGACGTTTACTACTTTGATACGGCAACACAGCTTACAAGAAGCAATTATGCCACCGGCACGAAGCTCGGCACGCTCTCCCAGGTGCTGAACAACGCCAATGCGAATGCAATTTCTGCGATAATTGCAGGCAGCTTGACCGCTGAGGGCACTGAGAACGATTCTAAGACCATTACCATTGCTCTGCATATGCAGGAGAGCGCAGGTAACGAGTATCAGAATCTTTCTATTGGCTCTGATTTCTCCATTCAGCTCCTTGCTACTCAGTATACCTCTGAGGATGACTCTTTTGGCAACACCTATGATAATGGTTCCGATTTTGTGCCTATGGAAACTCCTGTAGCAACGGTATATGCTTTGAGTCCTGCTAAGCTTAAGGGTATCACTGCCGGTGCTACCGGCGCAACGCTCGACACCGGTTACAGCTTCCAGCCTGTCGAAACTTACGGTCAGGCAATGGCATCCAAGCATAGCTGGGCGCATGCTGATTTCTTCGTTTATGCAGATGCAGATGTTCCCGCGGAGTCTATGGCCCTTGCAGGATACTACAATGCATTTAACGGATTGGAATTTGGCGGACAGACCCTGTCTGAATCCAACTGGATCGCTTTGACCTCACCTGCAGATATTGCAGCGGGCAAAGAAAATGGCGTTCGCTTGATCAATGCAATGGGCGTAAATGTTCCGTATAATATGGTATGCCAGTTCGGTAACGACGGCACAGGCTTCCTTTGCGGTGCGGTCGATCTGACCGGCGCAAACTCCGGTACCACCATTACCGTGGAGCTTCGTCTTTACGAAACATATCCTGAGGGAGAATGCCCTGCTGATCATGGCGGTCACTCCAGCAAAAACTGTGAGACCGGTGAATACATCGTTGCCGGAACCACTACTTATACTTTCCCCGAGAAGCCTTTGACAGTTAAGTCTTCCGCAGAATTGACCGCTGCTGTTGCAGCCGGTGCTACAGACATCGTACTGGCTGACGGCACATATGAAATTACCGGCTGTGAGAACAAGACTTTGAATATCAGCGGCACTAAGAATGCGATTATCATCCCTACCGCTGGTGAGAGTCCCTCCGACGGCGCAGGCGTGGATGCAAGCTTTGGTGGTTCTACCATTACCTTTAACGGCGTTACCATCAAGTCTAACGGTTATGACTATTCGGGATGGAGTTATATGACCGGTGTTTATAACAACTGTTATATTGACGGCGCATATACCACCATTAACAATAGCCATGCGTTTAACAACTGCACCTTCAAGACCAACGGCTATGTTTGGACTTGGGGAGCAAATGTTGATTTCAACGGCTGCACCTTTACCGGCGACAGCAGAGCAATTCTGGCGCACGGTGGCAGCTCCACTGTGATCAACATCAATGACTGCGATTTCGAAGCTACCGAAAAGGGTCATACCTATGGCGGTGATTGGACTGCTGCCGTAGAAATCGATCCGATTCCCACGGATGTGATCTACACCATCAACTTCACTGGCGACAACACCTTAAGTGAGAATTATTCCGGTTGGTATCGTGTGAAGGATGGCTCTACCGGTCATGTCATCACTGGTGTAAATTAATCTTTTCAATTAAAAGGTCCGACCTATCCCTCCCCGCGAGGGATAGGCGGCAATCAAAGGGCAAAAAATGCTTCGCATTTTAAGGTAAGAGGTAAAAGTGAAGAAGTAAGGTGTCGGCAAAGCCGACAAAATAAATCGTGCCAAAGGCACACCAAACTTATTACCGATTCACTATTACTTATTACTTCAAAACTGCTCCGCAGTTTTTGTCTTTTGATTGCTGAGAGAAAGCAAAATCTTGCAAAAGGAGGACATTATATTGGGCAAGATCAAAATGAAAATATTCGTTGTTGCTCTTGTAGCGGCGTTGATGGCATTTATCAGTACCTCAACGCTTGCATATTATTCAACCGTAGGAAAAGCCACCAATGTTGTGACCTCCGGTAATATCCAATTTATTATTCACGAAATGACCGATCAGGGCAAAGAATTTCCGAGGGAGGGCGTGTATATCGTTCCCGGAGATATTGTTTCCAAAAAGGTCAGCATCGAGAGCGATTGTGAGCATCCTTTCTATCTCCGCGTCAAGATGGTTTACGGCATTGATTCTCAGGAGCTTTCCTCTGAGGATTGCTTTAAGCTGAACATCAATGAAGAATATTGGGTGTTGCACGATGGTTGGTATTACTATACCGGCATTGTAAATCCTGGCGAAACGACGCCTGACGTGTTCTCCCATGTGGAAATGGTAGGATCTAAGATCGATAACAGTTACATCGGCAAAACCTTGACCTTGACTGTCAAAGCACAAGCCGTACAGAGCGAAAACAATCCCATCAGCGACGGTAACACCTACACCGCCTCCGGTTGGCCCGCAGAATAAGGAGGATGTGTAGATGAAGAAAATAATTACTTTACTGATTACGCTCGTGCTACTCCTCTCCTCTGCCGTAACAGTGTTTGCGGCAGACGGAAAGGTTACTTACAGCGGCAACGCAGGAAACTTCGTGTTTGAACCCGGCAGTGAACATTCGCTGACTGAC
>JAZNGK010000126.1:0-4651 GCA_045576395.1 Faecousia sp.
AGGTCGGTTGTAAAATGGGCTGTGCGTTTTGCGCTTCCACACTTGGCGGCTTGGTGCGAAAGCTGGAGCCGTTTGAAATGCTGGACCAAGTGCTGTTTACGCAGCTGGATTCCGGTCTGCCCGTTTCGCATATTGTGCTTATGGGCATCGGAGAGCCACTCGACAATTTGGAGAATGTACTGCGTTTTTTGGAGCTGGTGAACAGCCCGGAGGGTATGCACATTTCTATGCGGCATATCAGCCTTTCTACCTGTGGCTTGGTGCCGAAGATTGATGCATTGGCAGACAAAAAGCTGCAAATCAGCCTTGCTATTTCTCTTCACGGCTCCAATAACGCGATTCGCAATCGGATTATGCCGGTAAATAAGGCATACCCTCTTGAGGAACTTTTGCCGGCATGCCGTCGATATTATGAAAAAACCTCTCGACGGATTCATTTTGAGTATGCTATGATTGATGGGCTCAATGACGGCCCCGAGCAGGCAAAGGAGCTGTTGGCTCTGCTGAAGGGCTTGCCTGCCCATGTGAATTTGATACCACTTAATCATGTGGAGGAAAGTCCCTTAAAACCCAGCACAAAAGCCGCGGTGGCGGCCTTCCAAAAAGCATTGGAAGACGGTGGCGTAACCGCAACCGTACGACGCACGCTGGGTAGTGATATTGATGCCTCCTGTGGCCAGCTCCGTCGGAATTATACCCGACAGCTGAAAACAGACGAATAAAAAGGAAGTGAAGTCTTATGCAATATTGGGCATTGACAGATGCGGGCGTAGCGCGCAGTCAGAACCAAGACGCCTATCAGATTGTGGCCTTGGATAAAAATGCGCTCTTATGCGTGGTATGCGACGGCATGGGTGGTGCAAAATCCGGCAATGTGGCAAGCACCTTGGCGGCAGATGTGTTCACCCAAGAGGTAAAACAAAGCTGGACATCCGATATGGGCCCGGAAATGTTGGACCAAATGCTAAGTGGCGCAGTCAAGCTGGCAAACTTTACGGTTTATGACCAAGCCAAGCAGTTTGAGGACTTTAACGGCATGGGAACTACGCTGGTGGCGTTGCTCATTCAGGGCAAAAAGGCAACGGTTGTGAATGTGGGAGATAGTCGTGCATATCTTGTAGACAGCGACGGAATCAAACAGATAACCACCGACCATTCCTTGGTACAAATGATGGTTGCGCGCGGTGAGCTGACACCGGAAAAAGCAAAGTATTATCCCGGTAAAAACTTGATTACCCGTGCCATTGGTACGGAAGCGCAGGTTACCTGTGATATTTTTCACAGACGGGTGGAAAAGGGCGCGTGCTTTTTGCTGTGTACCGACGGGCTGTCCAATTTGATGGACGACCAGGAAATTCTGTTTGAAATAGCCCATGGGCAGGATAAAGCGCATTGTTGCGAGCGATTGTTGGACATTGTGAAAAAACGGGGCGCACCCGACAATGTTACAAGCGTGCTCGTTTCCCTTTAACGGTTGCCTGAAAGGAGTGTTGTTTTATGGATAATGATAAATACATAGGCCGTATGCTGGATAACCGATATGAGATTTTGGAGGTTATCGGAAGCGGTGGTATGGCTGTGGTTTATAAGGCGCGCTGTCATCGATTGAATCGTTTGGTAGCTGTGAAGATATTGAAGGATGACAATTTGGACGATGAGGATTTCCGTCGTCGTTTCCATGCGGAAAGTCAGGCTGTTGCCATGCTCAGCCACCCCAATATTGTGTCGGTGTACGATGTGTCCACCTCTGTGATGGCAGACTATATCGTTATGGAGCTGATTGAGGGCATTACGCTCAAGCAGTATATGGAGAAGAAGGGCGTTCTCAATTGGAAGGAAACCCTGCATTTTGCCATGCAGATTGCCAAAGCGTTGGAGCATGCGCATAGCAAGGGCATTGTGCATCGGGATATCAAGCCCCATAATGTGATGGTGCTGAAAAATGGCTCGGTAAAGGTCATGGACTTTGGTATTGCCCGTTTGATTTCTCACGGCAATACCCTAACCAAGGAAGCGCTTGGCTCTGTTCACTACATCTCTCCTGAGCAGGCAAGAGGCGGTCGCGTGGACGACCGTTCGGACATCTACTCGCTGGGCGTTGTGATGTATGAAATGATGGCAGGCCGTCCCCCTTATGACGGAGAATCACCCGTTGCGGTTGCCATTCAGCATATCAATGGCGGCGCTGCGTTGCCCTCTGTGCTCAATCCCAATATCCCCGGTGGCTTGGAGCAGATTATTATGAAGGCTATGGCCCATAATGTGTCTGACCGGTATCCGTCTGCAACTCGTATGCTTAATGATATGGACGAATTCCGCAAGGACCCGACCATTCTGTTTGATTACACCGGACTGCCTTTGGACGCGGCTATGCGTGTGCAGAAGCCGAATTTGGTACTGCAAGAGCCGACGGATATTGCCGGCAGAGTGGTGCAGGAGCGTACACCCCGTAGCGAACGCAGACCGACCCCGACCCCTGAGGAGCGTCGGCAGGAAGCGCGTCGCCGTCGCGAGGCGCAAAATCCCAAAAACCCACAGGATGAAAAACGCGCGAAAATTACCACAATCGCCATTATTGTGTGTTCGGCTGTGGCGGTGATTGCCATTGGCATCTTCCTGGCAATTCTGTTGGGTGGTGGCTTGGGACCAAAGAAAACAATGGTAGAGGTTCCGAAGCTGGTGGGCGAAACCTTTGCAGAGCTGCCGCAATATCCGAATTTGGATATTATGAAAAAGGAAAGCTATGACGAATCTGTGCCGGCAGGCGTGGTAATCAGCCAACAGCCGGAGGCAGGTCGCGAGGTGGAAAAAGGCTCTCCTGTGGTGGTCAATGTCAGCTTGGGCGTAGCACCCAATACGGTTGCGATGGGCAATTTGCAAGACCAGACAAAGGAATGGGCGATGTCTTTCTTAGAGGGGCAGAAGCTGAATTTGAATATCCTAACGAAAGAGGAATTTAGCGAAGAGTTTGCTGAGGGGCATGTGATTCGTACGGACCCGAAGGAGGGCGTTGCACTGACCCAAGGGCAGACCGTTACCCTCTGGATTAGTAAGGGCAAAAAAGTGCAATTCGGCTCCATGCCCAATGTGGTTGGCGAGGAAAAGGCCAATGCACAAAAGGTGCTTGAACAGCAAGAGATGGACCTTAAAATCGTGATAGAAGAGGTCTATGATATGACCACGCCTGCCGGTATCGTTATGGAAACAACGCCCGGTCGCGGTGAAAAGCTGAAGACCGGTCAGACGGTAACCGTCAAGGTTAGCAAGGGCATTGAGAAAAAGGTCATACCCGATTTGGTGGGCATGGAAGCTGACAATGCAAAGAGTATGCTCACCGCGTTGGGCTTCAAAGAGCCTACGGTAAAGCCCGTCGACAGCGACAAGCCGAAGGATACGGTGGTTGCGCAGTCTTTGGAAAAGGAAAAAGAGCATGAAATTACCGCATCTATCACATTGGAGGTTTCCAATGGCTCCAAAGCGCCTGTAACCAAGGATGTAACCATTGATTTGCGCAATAGTGCGCTGTATAACGATTGTCAAATCACCATCAGTCGCGGTGATGAAACGATTTATTCCGGCAGAATTCCCAAGGGCACCCTGTCGGTAACCCTGCCTAAGCAGACCGGCGTGGGCTCTGTGGTTTACACAATTAAAATCGGTGAAGAGGGCTGGGATGTAACGGAGGTATTTTCTGCCAATGGCTGATAAGATAACGGGACGCATTCTCCGTTCACTCAGCGGATTTTACGATGTGCAGACAAGTAGCGGAATCGTTACCTGCCGTGGCAGAGGTCATCTGCGAAAGGGTCAGCAAATCCCCCTGACCGGTGATATGGTCGAGATTACCGTGGAGCAGGGTAAGGGTATGGTGGAGCGGATTCTTCCGCGACGGAATCGGTTTATCCGTCCGGCTGTTGCCAATATAGATGCGCTGGTGATATTTGCCTCTAATGTCAATCCGATAACGGAGCCGTTTTTGATTGACAGAGTTTCGGCAATCGCAGGCGACCAAGAGGTAGCGGTCCATATCTGTGTAAACAAATGCGATTTGGACCCGGCTACGGACTTGGTGCGGATTTATCAAAATGCAGGCTTTTCCGTGATTCAGGCAAGCGCTGTTACAGGCGAGGGCGTGGAGGCGTTGCGACAGCTGATAGCCGGCAAGCTCACCGCCTTTACAGGCAATACGGGTGTTGGGAAAAGCAGTATGCTCAATGCCTTGTGCCCTGACCTGTCATTGGCAACGGGTGCGGTGTCGGAAAAGCTGGGGCGTGGGCGACATACCACCCGTCATGTGGAGCTGTATCAGCTTGGGGAGGATACCTATGTGGCAGATACACCGGGGTTTTCTTCTTTTGACACAGACGAAATGGATGTGATGCTCAAAGAGAATTTGCAGTATGCATTTCCTGACTTTGCCCCGTATTTAGGCAAGTGCCAATTCCACGATTGTTCGCATCGGGCAGAGCCGGAATGTGCAATCCGCGGTGCTGTGAAAGACGGAAAAGTAGAGCAAACCCGTTACGACAGCTATTTGCGGTTATACGAAAAATCCAGCCGAATTAAGCTCTGGGAGCTGAAATAAAAAACAGGGACTGTTGCAACAGTCCCTGTTTTTTATTTCAGCTCCCAGAGCTTAATTCGGCTGGAT
>JAZNGK010000127.1:0-11540 GCA_045576395.1 Faecousia sp.
GACAAGCCGCTTCCGGTATACGGCGAGGGCATTAATGTCCGTGACTGGCTGTATGTGGAGGACCATTGTAAGGCCATTGATTTGATTATTCACAAAGGTCGCGTGGGCGAGGTCTATAACATTGGTGGCCACAACGAAATGAAGAATATCGACATCGTGAAGATTATCTGCAAGGCGCTGGGTAAGCCTGAAAGCCTCATTACTTATGTAACAGACCGCAAGGGCCATGATATGCGCTATGCCATCGACCCCACCAAGATTCACAATGAGCTGGGTTGGTTGCCGGAAACGATGTTTGCCGACGGTATTCAAAAGACCATCCAGTGGTATCTGGATAATAAGGAGTGGTGGGAAACCATCATCTCCGGAGAGTATCAGAACTATTACGAGAAGATGTACACGAATCGTTAATTCGATGGAATTATAAGAGCGCAAGTTTGGCATGAAGAATAACAGAGAACAGCTTTCCGGTAAAACATTATGGCAGGAAAAATCACCAAAGCGAAATAACAAAATAGATGTATTAAGGGGTTTGGCAATCATCAGTATGGTTGCTGCACATTGTGGTATTCCATGTACGGATTACATCTACTTATTTCATATGGCGGTTTTTATGATGGCGGCAGGCTACTTTTATAGCAATAAGAATTCTGCCACATTAAAGGCTGTTTTGAAGTATTCTTATAAAAAGGTTTTGGCGCTCTATATTCCGTATGTAGTGGTGAATGGAGCGTTTGTGCTGCTTCATAATTTCTTTGTTGAACTGAAGCTCTATACTTACGACCCGCAATTTCTGGAAATTGGCGCATTTGGTGCAGCTTGGGGATTGGTATGGCCCTATACACCGAGGCTTACTGCCGGTGTATTGGGTTCGGTTCTCAAATTCCAGCACGAACAGCAGCTGACAGGCGCAAGCTGGTTTTTGCGCGCGTTGTTTTATGTATCGATTGGTCATTGCGTTATCATGTGGTTGATCCAAAAAATTAAGCCGGATACATTGCGGCGCATAACATTGCTGCTGTTGGTCTGCTGTGTGGGCGCTGCAACTGCTGCGGTTAACAAGGGAACCCTTGTGGTGCCGGATTTATATAAAATGCTGGCATGCTGTTATCTGGCGTATTTGTTGGGCATCTTTGTTCAAAGAGTGGAACATTTGATGCGCTATGATGTTGTAACAGCTGTATTTGCGTTTGTTTTGCTGTATCTGTTAAATCCCGTGGGAGATGTGAGCTTGAATGTTGGGCGGATTCATCAACTCGGCTTTTACATAATTTGCTCCTTGTTGGGGTGGATTCTTCTTCGTTCTGTTGCAGAATTGTTAGCAGGTCCGGTTTCGTCGTTTTTTGCTTATGCGGGAAGGTACGCTATGTCGATTGTGTTCTTCCATTTCATTAGCTTTAAGCTGGTAACGCTGGTTGTAATTTTGCTTCGTGGAGATAATATGCTGCTTCTGGCATCTTTCCCGCAATTAGATGGAGCAGAAAAGGGCTTGTGGATTCCGTACACAATTGTGGGTACTGCTTTGCCGTTGTTGCTCAGTGCTGTATATCAACCTATAAAAGGAAAAACAAAGGATTATATAAGAGGTAAATATGAGAGTATTTGTAACCGGTGTCGGCGGTCAGCTGGGTCACGATGTGATGAATGAATTAGCCTTGCGTGGCTACGAAGGCGTGGGCAGCGATATTGCGCCTCAATACAGCGGCGCCCAAGACGGCTCTGCCGTTACCACCTGCCCGTATGTCAGCCTTGATATTACCGATAAAACTGCTGTTTCGGCTGTTTTGAAAGAGGTTGCGCCCGATGTGGTGGTGCATTGTGCCGCGTGGACGGCTGTGGATTTGGCGGAAGACGACGACAAGGTAGAAAAAGTCCGCGCTATCAACGCAGGCGGCACCCAAAATATTGCCGATGCCTGTAAGGAAGCAGACTGCAAAATGGTCTATATCTCCACCGACTATGTGTTCAACGGACAGGGCGAAACTCCGTGGACACCCGACTGCAAGGAGTATGCGCCCTTAAATGTGTACGGCCAGACCAAGCTCGACGGTGAATTGGCGGTTGCGAATACCTTGGAGAAGTACTTTATTGTGCGGATTGCGTGGGTATTCGGCCTAAACGGCAATAATTTCATCAAAACGATGCTCAATATCGGCAAAAAATACCCTGAACTGCGTGTGGTGTGCGACCAAATCGGCACACCTACTTATACCTATGACCTGTCGCGCCTGCTGGTGGATATGATAGAAACCGATAAGTACGGCTACTACCACGCCACCAATGAGGGCGGTTATATCTCCTGGTATGACTTTGCCTGCGAGATTTTCAAGCAGGCAGGCTACGAAACCAAGGTCAAGCCCGTAACCACAGAGGAATACGGCTTGAGCAAAGCCGCAAGACCGTTTAACAGCCGTTTGGATAAGTCCAAATTGACCCAAAACGGCTTTACCCCCCTGCCCACCTGGCAGGACGCGCTTGCGCGCTATCTAAAGGAGCTTTCTTTGTAAGTAAATTACAGTCGAACGAGGTCTGCTATGTCGTTTAATTCTGCAATTTTTCTGTTTTTCTTTCTGCCTGTTGTGGTGGCAGGCAGTGTACTGCTCCGCAAACATAATCGAATCAAAACCGTTTGGTTGGTGCTGGCAAGCCTCGGCTTCTACGGCTGGTGTAATCTCCGCATTTTGGCGTTTTTGCTGGTCTATGGGCTGATTCATTATTGGCTTGGTTGCCTTTTGGAAGCTTGCGGCAACCGGAAAACAGCAGGGAAATGCCTGCTGATTTTCGGCGTTTTGCTGGATTTAGCGTGCCTGTTCTCGGTGAAATATCTCAATTACGCAATCTCTTTGGGCAATCGGTTTTTTTCGCTACACCTATCACCGGTGGAAAACCTGCTCGTACCCTTGGGTATTTCTTTTCTGTGCTTTTCTATGATTGCCTATTTGGTGGACATCTACCGGGGCAAAACACCGGCACTACGCAATATCTTTGATTTTTACCTGTACTTAAGCTTCTTCCCTAAGGTTTCACAGGGGCCGATTACCCGTTTGGACGAAATGAACGCTCTGCCCGCCTTGGATTTGGACAACTTTACCGACGGACTGCGTCGGTTTGTTGCCGGTTTGGGCAAAAAGGTGTTGATTGCCGATGTGCTGGGTGGCTCGGTGGATATGGCGCTGGCGAATCTGTCGGGCGGTATTTCAACGGCAACCGCGTGGATGAGTGTGGCTTGCTATACCCTGCAAATCTATTATGATTTCAGCGGTTATACGGATATGGCGCTTGGCATCGCCAAGATGCTGGGCTTCACACTACCGGAGAACTTTGACCTGCCCTACCTCTCCAAATCCGTTTCGGAATTTTGGCGTCGGTGGCATATGAGCTTGGGTCGTTGGTTTAAGGAATATCTGTATTTTCCCTTGGGCGGTAGCCGCAAGGGTACCGCGCGGACGATTTTGAATCTGTCTGTTGTTTGGCTGTTTACAGGCATTTGGCACGGCGCCGCCACCACCTATATCGTGTGGGGACTGTACTTCGGTGCCTTTGTGATTTTGGAAAAGCTTATTGGAAAGACCAAGCTTTATGCGAAGCTTCCCAATTTCTTGAAATGGGCAGGTACTTTGCTGATTGTAATGGTCGGCTGGGTGTTTTTCCGTAGTGATTCTCTGCAATCGGCAGGCAATCTGTTGCAGACGATGTGCAAACATACCGAGGGGAATGCCTTCGGCTTCCGTTACTATTTTGACAGCTTGACCTACCTTGCCGTGGCGGCAGGTGTTATGTTAACCTTACCGCGCAGAAAGAAGGCGTTAAACACCCAAAGCATAGCTTGGCGTTTGGCAAAGGATTTTGCGCTGGTGCTGGTGTTGCTTGCTTCGATTCTGTTTATGATAAACAGCACCTACACGTCCTTTATCTATTTCCAATTCTGAGGAGTTTCCGATGAAAAAGCTTGTAAATCCCTTGTTTTTGTGTATATGCTGTGCGATTGTGCTGATTCCCGTTGTCCTTTTCAATTGGAAGCCCAATCAAATTTCCCAAGCGGAAAACAGGCAGCTGGCGGAATTTCCCAAGGAAATCACCGGCATATCCGTCTATATGAAAAACCTAAATAGCTATATCAACGACCGCGTGGGTCTGCGGGATGCCATGGTGCAATTATATCGACAAATCACCGTCAATGTACTGCATAGCAACCACGATGCAGTCGTTATAGGCAAGGACGGCTGGCTGTTCTACTCTCAGGAACTGCCTGATTATACAGGTAGCAACGCAAGTGCCGAACAGGCACAGCGCCACGCGGCCATTCTCAAGGGCATTGATGCTTGGTGTAAGGAACGGGGGATTACCTTCGTCTTTATGGTAGGCCCTAATAAGTCCTCGATTTATGGGGATAAGATGCCTGATTATATTTACCCCGCAGACAAAACCAGCTTGGATTTGCTGTTAGACGAGCTGTCAAAAACGGATATCATTACCGTCTGTCCGAAAGACAGCCTGCAACAGGCAACCGCGACAAGTGAAGTCTATCAGCGGTTGGACACCCATTGGAATCCCTTAGGCTCCCGTTATGCTTTGGATTCGTTGTTGGCGCAATTGGACATTCCCCAAAAGGAAATGCCCATTACGATGGAAACGCTTTCAAACGGGGATTTGCTGGGTATGCTATCGGCAGGCTATCAGGGCTATGATTCCGTCAATGCAACAGTAGAAATAGCGGAAAATGCCGTTTTGGAAGAAATCTCGGGGACAAAGAATATGGTGCTTCACAGTGAGGGTACCGAAAAAATTGTACTCTATCACGATTCTTTCTCGGAAGCCCTGAGAGGGTATTACAGCTATTACTTCCATGGACCGATGATTTGGGAGGACCGCATCGATTTTTCCTATGTGGAGGCGGAGAAGCCAAAGTATCTGATTTTGTCGTGTGTGGAACGTTTTTTATACAATGCCATTGAACACAATGCGATTATGATGGACTATGCGTCCAATACAATAACAGGAGAGTAAAATGGGACAGATTACGGTTGAAAAGAATGTAGGCGGTATAGACGGTCTTTGTGTTATCACGCCTGCCGTACACGGTGATAATCGCGGTTATTTTATGGAAACATACAGCCAGCGGGATATGGCGGAAGCAGGTCTGGACATCCCCTTCGTGCAGGACAATCAAAGTATGTCCGTCAAGGGCGTGCTGCGCGGTCTGCATTTTCAAAAAAACTTCCCTCAAACCAAGCTGGTGCGTGCGATTAAGGGTCGTGTGTTCGATGTGGCGGTGGACCTGCGCAAGGGAAGCAAGACCTACGGAAAGTGGTACGGTGTGGAGCTGAGTGAGGAGAACAAAAAGCAATTCCTCATTCCCAAGGGCTTTGCCCATGGCTTTTTGGTGCTGACAGACACCGCTGAATTCTGCTATAAATGCGATGACTTCTACCATGCCAATGACGAGGGTGGCTTGGCTTGGAATGACCCCGAAATCGGCATTACCTGGCCCGAATTGGTGGGCGCTTATAACGGCAGCGCAAGCGCCGACGGCTACACCCTCGCAGACGGCACACCCCTAAATTTAAGCGAAAAAGACCAGAAATGGCTGGGCTTGTCCCAAACCCATGTCTTTGAAAAATAAACGCACAAGGAGCGATTTTTTTGTGAAAGAGCGTATGCTGTATATGTGCCATGTGGATTGGAATTGGATTAAACAACGCCCCCACTTTTTGGCAGAGCATTTGGCAGAGGAATTTGACCTGCGCGTGCTGTATGCGTATCAAAATCGCAATCGGGCAGGCTTGCAAAAACGCAAAAACGAAACGCTGACACCGCACCCCCTCTATCGCTTGCCGATGGCAGGCAGAGTGCCTGCGGTGGGCGCTGTGGCGGATGTGCTGTTAAAATGGCAGTTTGCCCGTCATATGCGTGCGCACAAGCCTGACTATGTGTTTTTAACCTATCCCGACCAACTGAAATTGCTGCCGAAGTCTTACACAGGCAAGGTCATTTACGACTGTATGGACAACCATGTGGAGATGCAACGCTTTGAACACCTGAAAAACAGCTTTTTCAAGCAGGAACAGCAGACCTTGGCGCGCGCCGATGTGGTATTGGTTACCAGCCAGCACCTAATGGATGTGCTGACCGAGCGATACGGCAGAAAGCACAAGGATAAGATGATTCTGGTGCGCAACGGCTACAACGGGGCGATTCTGCCGGCAGAAAACACACAGCCGAAAGAAAAGGATTTCTTTGAGCTTGCTTATTTCGGCACAATCAGCCATTGGTTTCATTTCGATTTTATACAAAGAAGCCTGGAGGATTTCCCGAATCTTCGCTATAAAATCATCGGACCTGCGGAGCTTCCCCTTCCGCAAGCAGATAGAATCAGCTATCCCGGCACTGTGGAGCATCACAAGCTGTTCGATGCGATTCAAGACACCGACTGTTTGATAATGCCCTTTGTTTTGAATGAAATCATTTTGGCGGTTGACCCTGTGAAGCTGTATGAATACATCAACTTCAACAAGAATATCCTAACCGTGCAATATGATGAAATTCTGCGGTTTGAGCCCTTTGTGCATTTTTATACCGATTACGAATCCTTCCGCGCACAAATTCAAAAAATGATGGCGGATAACACCTTAAAATATAACAATCAACAGCGCGAGGCGTTCCTGCAGGAAAACAGCTGGAGCGCGCGTGCAAAGACCATTGTTTCCGCAATTCATTCTCTTTGATGTGGAACGTAAAGAAAGAGAGCAGTTGCTATGAAGAAAGTGATGTTGGTGTTCGGCACCAGACCTGAGGCCATTAAAATGTGCCCTTTGGTGAACGAACTGAAAAAGCGTGAGGAAATACAGACTGTTGTTTGCGTTACCGGTCAGCATCGGCAAATGCTGGACCAGGTGCTTAGCGCCTTTTCCGTAACGCCGGACTATGATTTGTCCATTATGAAGGATAAGCAGACGCTGTTTGATGTAACCTGCAATATTTTGGAGCGCATCAAGGCGGTTTTGGAAGAAACTAAGCCCGATGTGGTGCTGGTGCATGGAGATACCTCTACCACCTTTGTTACTGCGCTTGCCTGCTTCTATTTGCAGATTCCTGTGGGTCATGTCGAGGCAGGTCTGCGTACCTATAACATTTACAGTCCCTATCCCGAGGAATTCAATCGGCAGGCGGTGTCGATTATCAGCAAGTATAATTTTGCGCCCACCGCGCTGTCGCGTGATAATCTGCTGAAAGAGGGCAAAAACCCCGATAACATCTATGTAACGGGCAACACCGCCATTGATGCGCTGAAGACCACCGTTCGCAGTGATTATACACACCCCGAGCTGGAGTGGGCGAAGGATAGCCGTTTGATTATGATTACCGCGCACCGTCGGGAAAACCTGGGCGCGCCAATGCAGAATATGTTCCGCGCTATCCGTCGCGTTATGGACGAGCACCCCGATGTGAAGGCAATTTACCCCATTCACATGAATCCCGTTGTCCGTCAGACCGCCAACGAAATTTTGGGCGACGATGACCGTATTCATATCATTGAGCCGTTGGATGTGCTCGACTTCCATAATTTCCTTGCCCGTTCCTATTTGATTTTGACCGATTCGGGTGGAATTCAAGAGGAAGCGCCCAGCTTGGGTAAGCCTGTGCTGGTTATGCGTGATACCACCGAGCGACCCGAGGGTATTGCCGCAGGCACCTTGAAGCTGGTGGGTACGGAAGAAGAAACCATCTACAACGAATTTAGCAAGCTCCTGTCGGACAAAAAGGCCTACGATGCGATGAGCCACGCCTCGAATCCTTACGGGGACGGGCATACCTGTGAGCGAATTGCGGATATTTTGGTGTGGGGACATACGGATATTTAACCCCTAAAGGAACGATACTATGGACAGAATGAAAAACGCAAGGCTGGGTATTGTGTTCGGCGTGCTGAACAATCTTTTGAATATTGTTTTGCCCTTCATCAGCCGAACGATTATCCTATACACCCTTGGAACCGAATATCTGGGTTTGGGCACGCTGTTCTCCTCGATTATCAATGTGCTCAATGTAACGGAGCTGGGCTTCGGCGCGGCAGTATCCATTCTGCTGTATGAGCCTGTGGCGAAGGGGGACAATGCCCGTGTTTGTTCTGTTTTGAACTTTACACGCAAGGTTTTCCGCGTGATTGGCACTGTTGTGCTGGTGGCAGGCCTTGCCGTTATGCCGTTTTTGCGGAATTTCATCTCCGGCGATGTGCCGGCAGGTGTGAACATCTATTTGCTGTATGTCATTTATTTGGCGAATGTGGTTTGCAGTTACTTCTTGGCTGCCCATAAGCGGATTCTGTTTGCGGCATATCAGCGCTATGATGTGGAAACCAAGATTGCATCGGCTGTTTTGATTGGGCAATATCTGTTGCAGATTGCGCTGTTGCTGGTGCTGAAAAATTACTATTTGTATGTTTTGCTCATTTTGGTGGGCACGGTTTGTAACAATCTGCTCTGCGCGGTGCTGACGCGGAAAATGTACCCCGACTGTCAGTGCAAGGGCAAAATCGAAAAGAGCGATGTGTCCATTCTCAAAAAGAAAGTGATTGGCTCGTTTGCGTCCAGATTGGGTGAAACGATGCACCTGTCTGCGGAAAATGTGGTGATTTCCGCGGTGCTGGGTCTGCAAATTTTGGGTCAGTACACCAATTATTACTTTGTCATTACTTCCTTAGTCGCGCTTTTTGCGGTGGTGCATAACACCCTGCGCCCGATTTTCGGCAATTGCGTGGCGTTGGATACAAAGGAGGAGAATTTCCGTCGCTTCCGCGTGTTCCAATATGGCTATTTGTGGCTTTGTGTGCTGTGCTGTGCCGGTCTGGTGTGCTTGTATCAAGACTTTATCGGTGTTTGGGCAGGTGCGGAGAATCTCTTTCCTGCGTGGTATGCGTGGCTGTTTGCCCTGTACTTTTTGTCGAGCAAGCTCATTTCTCCCACGACGGTTTTGGTGGAAGCGGCAGGCTTGCTTTGGGAGAGTAAATATATCTCTCTTTTGTCCGCGGTGTGCAATTTGGGCTTGAATATCGTCGGTGCGATATACTTCGGCTTGCCGGGCGTGCTGATTTCCTCTGCGCTTACGAGTATTCTCATCAATTTCTTCGGTTACACGCGCGTACTCCTGCGATACTATTTCACAGACAAAGCATATCGCTTGCAGTTTACAAAGGATATGCTGATTTTCCTTGTGTCTGCCTGTGTTTGTATTTTGCTTACCTACGGCATCGTGCAGTTTTTCACCGCAGACACATTGCCGAAGCTTCTTGCAAAGGGCGTGCTGACCGTCCTGTGTTTTGGCGTGTGCTTCCTTGTATGTAATGTTAGAAGAGACCTTTTCCGACAGGCACGAAGCAAAGCTTTGCAAATGCTTGGCAAAAAAAGGAGTTAATATGAACGAAATTAAGCTTTACGCACCGGTGATAATTCCCACCTTAAACCGCGCAGACCACTTGAAGCGGTGTCTGACTTCTCTTATGAATAATGGCTGGGCAAAGTACACCGATGTTTATATCTCTGTGGATTATCCGCCTGCGGAAAAGTATGTTGCAGGCTACAACCAAGTGAAAAATTACCTGCAAACAGCGGATTTTTCCGGCTTTCGGAAGCTGACCGTTGCTTACCAAACGGAAAACCTCGGCCCGTTCGAGAATTATGCGTATTTGAAAAATTGGATTCGTAACGACTATGACCGATTCATTTTCTCCGAGGACGACAATGAATTTGCGCCCAATTTTTTGGAATATCAAAATAAGGGATTAACTCTTTTTGCAGAGGACGAACGGGTAATGGCCATCTGTGCCGCCAAGGATACCCATTGGGAAACCGGTGGGCAGGCGGTAACCTTTGCCAAGCTGTGTCCGGCATACGGTTTTGGCGTGTGGTTTGCAAAGGAAGATGCGCTGCGGCAGGCAGGCGATGAAATCATCCTGTCCAAAAAGACGTTGCGTCTGTCGTCTGTGCTTTCTCTTGCAAGAAAGAATTGTTATTTGGCAATTGCCTATATTACCGAGGTCCTCTTTTCAGACAGCCTGGTTTATTGGGATAAAAACGGGAATTTGTCTTGGTGCGATTCCTTGCGGAGTATGTATTTGCATTGGACGGACTCCGTTTGTGTCGTTCCCCAACAGGCGAAAGCCAGAACTTGGGGAAATGACGGCACAGGCGTGAATATGCAGAAGCTGGAAAATGAGGAGATGATGCCCTTGGATACGGCGGCAGATTTTGCTTATCCACCCAAGGAACAGATTGCCTTTTATCCCGAAAACTACAAAAAGGGCGATGCGTATTTGCGCTTGTGGGGCGCGCGTGCCGTCATAAAAGCGGTGGTGTGCTATCTGCTTTTGCAGCTGTGCGGAAAAGACAGAAATAAGGCTAAGGGCTTGGTTGATCGCCTGCGAAAGAACAGAAAACGATAAATAGGAGAACGGTTATGAATAGCTTTTACACAAATGAGGAGTTGGCGCAGCTCGGCTTTCAATCCATCGGAGAAAATGTGCTAATCAGCCGTAAGGCGAGCATTTACGGTGCGCAAAATATGTCCATCGGCTCGAATGTGCGGATTGACGATTTTTGCATACTAAGCGGAAAGATTGTGTTGGGCAATTATATTCATATTGCTGCATATGTCGCGCTTTTTGGCGGCTCGGAAGGTATTTTTATGGAAGATTTTTCCGGTATTTCCTCTCGCTGTGCCGTATATGCCGTCAGCGACGACTATTCCGGCAATTTTATGACCAATCCGACGGTGCCCGATGCTTGCCGAAATGTCTGTGGCGGTCCGGTTGTGCTGGGAAAGCACGCACTGGTCGGCTCCGGCTGTACGATTCTGCCCAATGTAACCATTGGCGAGGGAACGGCTGTGGGCAGTATGTCCTTAATTAACAAAAGCTTGGAGCCTTGGGGTCTGTACACAGGGATTCCCTGTAAGCGTATGAAGGAAAGAAGTCGGGAGCTTCTCAAATTTGAAAAACTGATTGGATAATCTCAATATAAAAAGACAGGTGATATGTTATGAGTACAATTTTGGTAACCCGTTCCTCCATGCCCTCCTTTGAGGAGTACTGTGAGGAAATCAAGGATTTGTGGGACAGCCATTGGCTGACCAATATGGGACCGAAGCACAATTTGTTGCAGACACAGCTCGAGGAATACCTGCGTGTGCCCAATACGGTGCTGTATACCAACGGTCATTTGGCGCTGGAGAATGCGTTGCAGATGTTCCGCTTCCCGAAGGATAGCGAGGTTATCACCACACCCTTTACCTTCGCCTCGACCACCCACGCAATTGTGCGTTGCGGTCTAAAGCCTGTGTTCTGCGACATCAACGCAGAGGATTTTACCATTGATGTAACGAAAATCGAACGGCTGATTACCGACAAAACGGTGGCAATCGTGCCTGTGCATGTGTACGGAAATGTGTGTAACACCGAAGAGATTGACCGCATCGCCAAAAAGCACTCCCTCAAGGTGATTTACGATGCCGCCCACGCCTTTGGCGTTACTTATAAGGGCAAGGGC
>JAZNGK010000128.1:0-31676 GCA_045576395.1 Faecousia sp.
GGCTTTGAAGGCTGCAAAGTATCCCAACTCCGACTTGACCGTTACCGAGATTATGCAGGAGAAGGTCATGTCCATCGGTGAGAATATGCAGATTCGCCGTTTTGCCCGTTTTGCAGAGAATACCTCTGTTGCTTATGTGCACGCAGGCGGCACCCATGGCGTTCTGGTCAACTTGGCTGTTGAAGGCTGTGATGCAACCGAAATCGGCAAGAATGTGGCTATGCAGATTGCCGCTATGGGCGCAAGGTATTGGGACAAGAGCCTGGTTCCTCAGGCAGATGTTGACCATGAGCTGGCAGTTCAGGTTGCCGCTATGGACAACGACCCCAAGATGGCAAGCAAGCCCGCGCAGGTGAAAGAGAAGATTGCGCAGGGCAAGATTAACGCATTCTTTAAGGAAATCTGCTTGCTCCAGCAGGACTTTGTCCGTTCCGACCTGTTCCAGGGCGATGTGGCAGGCTATATTGCCGATGCCGCTAAGAAGCTGGGCGGTAAGGTTACCTTTGTCGATGCCATTCACTATGTAAAGGGCGAGGGCATTGAGAAGAAGGAAGAGAACTTCGCTGACGAAGTGGCAGCGCAGATTGCAGGCGCAAACAAATAAGAGAAAAAACTCTCCGGCAATGCAGGCGCCTTAAGGTGATTTTGGATTGTTGGAGAGTTCTGCCTTTTTAAGCTTTTTGTTGTACTTTATTGGGCTTCGGCCTAAAAATATAAGGAGGAAAACACTATGAAATTTGCAAGAAACATCAGTTTGTTCATTGTTCTGGCCCTGATTGTAACCATCGGTGGTGTATATGCTGCATGGATCTACCCCGCTGACAACGCACTTGTCAGCTCCGCAACCAAGACATTTACCGGCAACATGACCTCTGTAGAAACCCAAGCAACTTCCAAGGGCGAAATCTATGTAAATACCGCTAACGACAATATGAAAATCTTTGTCGACGACGGCGGCAGCTACAAGGCAACCCCCAACGCCCAGGGTCAGATCGACATTTACTTCAAACCTCTGGACGGTGTTAGCGAAACCATCGAAAGCAACGGTATCCCCCTGATCCTGACGCTTTCCATTACCGGTCTTCAGCAGACTGTAAAAGATGACGGTGGACACGATGTTCAGATTTTCACCCCTAAGGAAACACATGTCATTGACTTGGGCAACGGAATTAAGCAGACTTCCGGTGATCATATCGATGCCTTTAAGGTAACCGTAACCGGCGAGCAGGTTCTGGCGCTGATGAACTTCTGCAACGACGGCACTGCCGAAGACCACAACGTCACGCTGGACACCTTGGACGAAAACAAACAGTTTGGTCAAGCGCTGAACACCTACACCATCAACCTGACCATCAGCGAAAAGGCCGCCTAATTAACGCGGCTTCGGAGAAATACATAAAGGTTTCTGTGGGCGGTCGTAATCGACCGCCCACCCCAATCAGGATATGAGTTTTAAGACATATGTATTAATCCTGTGTCTGTTTGTCTTTGCGGCTTTTACTGCTGTGTTCGCTTCTATGATTGTTTTTATGGTGAAGCAGCAGCTGAAAATGATTCGCGCCGGCATTCTGGACGATGCGCTTCGCGCTGAATATTGCTCGGACCGGCCCAAAGAACGGAATATCGGTTGCCTGACCTGCATTGTGCTTGCTTGCACGATGGTAACAGTGGCATTCTTTTTTTCCGCTTATGTGGGACTGTTTGGCGACGGATTGGTAAAAAACATTCCGTCTGTCAAGGTGGTTGCCAGCCCCTCCATGTCCAGCAAATACGAAAAGAACACCTATCTTTTCGAAAACAATCTTAATAATCAACTGAATACATTTGACCTGATTGTGCTTCACAGGCTTCCGGCAGAAGAAGATCTGCAGCTGTATGATATTGTGGTCTATGAGATGGAGGACTATATGGTGATCCACCGTATCGTCGGCATCGAAGAGCCCAATGAGGCGCATCCCAACGAGCGGTACTTCTTGCTGCAAGGTGATGCCGCAGAGCACCCCGACCGTTTCCCGGTGAAATATGCCCAAATGCGGAGCATTTACAAGGATCAACGGATTCCCTATGTGGGCAGCTTTGTGTACTTTATGCAGTCTCCGGCAGGTATCCTGTGTTATCTTTTGATTTTGTTCGCAGTGATCGCCACGCCTATCGTGGAGAAAAAGCTGAAGCAGGAAGCGATGCTTCGTGTTGGCGGCGCAGAAGAAACGGCGGTGGATTATGCTGAAGTTTAAGAGTCTGACCGCTTGGGTCTGCACACTGTCTGTTGGCTTGGCGCTGCTGTCTTCCGCTTTTGTTTACGGCGCATGGGTGTACTATCAGGACGCCCTTCCCCGCGAATATAACGTCTACCATCAATTAGGTGAGTTCGGATATGCGCCGGAGGAGGTTATCCCCGGCGGTGAACACGAAGCTGCGCTGGGCGAGAACCATTTGGCGCTTATTGACCTGATTTTGAATGAGAAACAAAAGGGCTACGGCTTGAATGCAGGTATCAATGTTTTATTGCATCAGTATCTGCGTTCGCAACCGGTGGTTTATTCGAACCAAAAGGTTTCCGGCGGTAATCTGAAGTTTATTCTTGACCCGAAAAACAACACCCACGGGTTGTACTACTGCTTAGAGAAGGTTACAGATGACCTGTATTACTGCTATACCTATACGGAAAGCGATTTGGAAGCAGCTGAGGAAACAGGCGCGGAAATCCTGGCCTACAGAACCCTTTTGGAAAAGACCGACAAATGGCGGGCCACAAAGAGCTATATCGGCTATGCCAAGGTAGAAGAACTTTCCGCCTTTAAGGTAAGCGCCGATCCCCAAAGCGAGCCTTATGCTATTGATGTGAGAACCTGGCACGTTTAATAAAACTCACCCCCCGAGGAATCTCCTCGGGGGGATTTTTATAGGTGTGTCATACTTTCTATCCGGCGAGAAAGTATGCAAAGAGCCGCCGAGACCTTCCGTATGGTCCCGGACCCCCAGACGGCTAAAAGGGGAAGTGGCACGGAAGATATACAAATATCGAAAATCACCGGCACTTCCCCCTTTAGAATCCCCGGAAACTGCGGAGAAGAAATTTTTTGTTTTCTTCTGCGCTAACAGTAGGGCGGCGGGGGATACCTAAGGGGGCGCTATTGGCTCGTAGCGCCCCTTAGGTCGCATTCTTTGGGTACTTTCTTGGCGAAACAAGAAAGTACCGCCGCCGGCAGGCATTATCCTGCCATAACCAATTTCCGGAAGATTCTGCTCCACATTTGCCAGAAGGTGAGCTTTTCCACCGCGTTTTCGGCAACCAGCGGAATTTCCTTGAGCACCTGTTCGCCTGCTTTGATATACAGAGTGCCTAAGCGCTGACCCTTGCTGACGGGCGCAGGCGCAAAGTCTTCCAGCTCGACCTGTTGGGTAACCTGACTTTTCTGCGCCTTGTCAATGAGCACCGCATCTTCGCCTGCGGGCACAGCCGTAACAAAATCGGCAACGCCCAATTTTACGGGAATTTCCGCGCTTTCCGATTGGGGCGTAATGAGGGCAAAGCTCGCAAAGCCGTAATCCAACAGGGATTTACACGCGCCAAAGCGCTCCTTTGAGCCTTCGCTTCCCATAACCACCGCCACCAGCTCCATATCCTCGCGCAGAGCAGAGGCGGACAGACAGTAGCCTGCCTGTGAGGTAAAGCCCGTTTTAAGCCCTGTTGCGCCTTGATAGAACCGCACCAGCTTATTGGTGTTTGACAGCCCGAACGCCCCGTCTCGCACCGTATCCATCCAAATGGTGGTGAATTTCTTGATATCGGGGTGGTTTTTCAGCAGCTCACGCGACATAAGCGCAATATCATACGCAGAGGTTTTGTGATTTTTTGCATCTTCTCCGTCGTCAAGCCCCGTACAGTTGACGAAGTTTGTGTTGTCCATACCCAATTCCTTGGCGCGCTTGTTCATCAGCTCCACGAATGCCGCTTCACTGCCTGCCAAATGCTCTGCCATAGCGCATGCGCAGTCGTTGGCAGACGATACGGCGATGGATTTGACCATGTCCGAAACGGACATACGCTCCCCCACCTTCAGATAGATTTGACTGCCACCCTTGGCGGCCGCGGATTCTGAGGCGGTTACCATATCGTCCCACTGTATACGTCCCTGGTCAATCGCTTCCATAATGAGGAGCATCGTCATCACCTTGGTAACGCTGGCAGGAGCTAAGGGTGTGTGGGGGTCTTGCTCATACAGGAGCGTGCCTGTTGCCACATCCATCAGCACTGCGCTTTTTGCAGGGATGTCCATATCCACCGCTTGCGCAGGTAAAATCAAGGCAAACACAAGAAATATCCATAAAAATCGCTTCATTCCAATCCCTCCTTGGGGCAATATATGTAAACAAGCCTAAGTTTAGAACTTTTCTATTGTGTATTGCCGTCATTTTTGGTATAATAAGAAGAAAATGATATAATGGATGTGTTATGGTTTGAAATACGGAATTTGGAAAACGGCAGAGCCGAAGATGGATGATGTGAACGGATTGGTGCAAGGCGGATATGCGCCGCTGGCGGCTATGGTGCTTGCCTCCCGTGGATTGGGGGGTAAGGCAAGCGCAGATAAGTACTTAGATTGCAACGCGCCGCTGTTAGACCCTTATTTACTGACGGATATGGACTTGGCCGCAGGACGGGTCGCGCTTGCGATGGAACGGGGCGAAAAAATCGCGGTATTCGGTGATTACGATGTTGACGGCATCACCGCGACCTGCCTGCTGACGGACTTTCTGCGCAAGCACGGCTGTGATTGCGTGCCCTATATCCCCGGTCGGTTGGAAGAGGGCTATGGCTTAAACCCCATCGCCATCCGCTATCTGCACAGCTTAGGCGTGCAGCTGCTCATCACCGTCGATTGCGGCATCACTGCGATGGACGAGGCGCTGATGTGTCGGGACTTGGGCATTGATTTGGTGATTACCGACCACCACGAATGTAAGGATACGCTCCCCGATGCGATTGCGGTGGTAGACCCCCACCGGCCCGACGGTGGCTATCCCCACAAGACCCTAAGCGGCGTGGGCGTGGCATTCAAGCTGGCGGCCGCGCTTTCGGGCAATCAAGAGGCGCTTCTTGATGCGTATGCGGATATGGTCTGCCTGGGTACGGTGGCGGATGTGATGCCCTTACAAGGGGAAAATCGTACCTTTGTAGCCCGTGGCTTAACGATGCTCCAAAATACAGCGCGCCCTGGTTTGCGCGCGCTGATGGAACAGTGCAACTGTGAAAAGGAAACGCTCACCGCTTCGGGTGTGGGCTATATGCTTTGTCCACGCATCAATGCCGCAGGCAGAATGGGGCAGATTGATGTCGCGGTGGAGCTGTTTTTGACTGTCGACCCCAAACAGGGCGAGGCGGCGGCAAAGGCGCTGTGCGAAATGAATCGGCAACGGCAGGCGGTGGAATCGGAAATCTATCGGCAGGCGGTGGAAATGCTTCCTGCAGGACAGACGCCCGATGCCATCGTGCTGGCAGATGAACAATGGCATCAAGGCGTGGTGGGCATTGTTGCCAGCCGTATCGCAGAGGAATACTGCTGTCCTACCTTTTTGATTTGCCTGGACGGTGAACACGGAAAGGCGAGCTCCCGTAGCTTTGGCGGCTTTAATCTGTTCTCGGCGCTTACCAAGCTGTCTTCTCTGCTGGAGAGCTATGGCGGTCATGAGCTGGCGGCAGGCTTTACCATTCATCGCGACCAAATTCCCGCATTCCGGCAGGAAATCTGCGCCTTGGCAAAGGCGTTTTATCGGGATAGCGACATAAAGACGGTGCTGGAAACGGACTGCGTGATTCCGCCCGAATTGCTTACACTACGCAATATAGAATCGCTCAATGCCCTTGAGCCGTGCGGAAACGGCTGTTCCAAGCCTGTGCTGGTGATGGAGAATTTGACAGTCGAACGGCTCAGCCAAGTCGGTGGCGGCCGCCATTTACGCCTGCGTTTGCAAGGCAAACAGCAGAGCTTTAACGGCATTTTCTTCTCCACAACGGCTGAGGAAGCATCAATTGCCCAAGGAGATTTGGTGGATGTTGCCTTTGTACCGCAAATCAATGTGTTCCGTGCGGAGCGCTCGGTGCAGATGAACATTCAAGACATTCGGCCTGCCTGCAAGGGCGCGGTTTCCTGTGATATGCAGGCGTATCTTCGCCTGCGCGCAGATGATTTGGACGCGGAAATTGCGCAGGTGCTCCTGCCTGACCGCGCAACCTTAGGCTTGGTTTGGCGGTATTTGTCTATGCAGGGCGCACAGCTGCAGGAAACACCGATTTGCCTGTGCAGAAAAATTGTCCGTTGGTCGGGAAAGCTGCTTACCCTGAGCCAACTGTTGACCTGCCTTGATATTTTGACCGATGTGGGGTTGTTGGAAACACAGCGGTGTCATAAAAATATGATAATTCGGCTGATTCCTTCGGACTCGAAGGCGGATTTAACCGCAAGCCGAACGATGCAACGCTTATTGGTTGCGAAAGAGAGTTGAAAGTATGGAAAGTTTTGCTGAACATTACGGGTCGATGTACCAAGCGGTGAATCGGTGTCTTCCGGGTGTGGATATGACGCTGATTGACAAGGCGGTGGAATACGCCAAAGAAAAGCACAAAGACCAAATCCGCAAGGACGGCTCACCGTATATCATTCACCCCTTGGCGGTGGCGGAAATTGTGGCGGAAATGGGCTTGGATGTCGATGCCATTTTGGGCGCGCTGCTTCACGACTGCATTGAGGATACGGACGCGTCCTTTGATGAGATTGCCAAGCTGTTCGGCGCGACTGCCGCGGAGCTGGTAGAAGGCGTTACCAAGCTGACGCGCGCTAATTTCTCCTCGACTGAGGAGGCGCAGATGGAGAATCTGCGCAAGATGTTTATGGCAATGAGCAAGGACATTCGTGTGGTACTTATCAAGATTGCCGACCGTCTGCATAATATGCGCACCATGCAGTACCAGACGCCTGAAAAGCAGATTAGCAAGTGTCGGGAAACCATGGACATTTACGCCCCCTTGGCGCACCGCCTTGGTATGCAGAAGATGAAGTGGGAGCTGGAGGATATTGCGTTACGGTATCTCGACCCCCACGGCTATCAGGACATTATGTCGTACCTGTCTGCGCACAAGGAAAAAGACGAGGCGTTTATGCACACCATTCAGGAAAAGGTTGCCGACCGCCTGACTGCGATGGGAATTCACAGTACTGTCTACGGGCGCGTTAAGCACGTGTATTCCATTTACCGGAAGATGAACGCACAGGGTAAGACTATGGACGAACTGTACGATATTTACGCATTCCGCGTGATTGTCGATACCATTCCCGATTGCTATAATGTACTCGGTCATATTCATGACCTGTTTAACCTGGTGCCCGGGCGGTTTAAGGATTACATTTCCACGCCCAAGCCGAATATGTACCAAAGTCTGCATACGACGGTGATTGGCTCGCAGGGTATTCCCTTTGAGGTACAGATTCGTACTTGGCAGATGCACGAAACGGCTGAATACGGCATTGCCGCCCATTGGAAGTATAAGCAGGGCGTTGGAAACGGGCAGGAAAAGGACTTTGAGTGGGTGCGCAGATTGCTGGAAAGCCAGCAGGACACCGACGCGGAGGACTATGTGAACTCCATGAAAATCGATATGTTCGATGACGAGGTCTTCACCTTTACTCCCAAGGGAAAGATTGTGCCGCTTCCTGCCGGCGCGACCCCTGTGGACTTTGCCTATGCCATTCACTCCGGTGTGGGTAATGCCTTGGTGGGCGCTAAGGTCAACGGTCGGATTTGTAACATCGATGCCACCTTGCAAAACGGAGATATCGTGGAAATTATCACTTCCAAATCTGCGAAGGGTCCGAGTCGGGATTGGCTGAATATTTGCAAGAGCAACCAGGCGCGCACGAAGATTAAACAATGGTTCAAGCGGGAAAAACGCGAAGAAAATGTTGACCACGGCAGAGCTTCCTTTGAGGGAGAGATGCGACGCGTGGGTCTGCCGCTTTCCATTACGGTTGACCCCGAGGTAGGGCCGCAGCTGCTACGCAAGCTGGCGTTTGATACCTGGGAGGATATGTATGCCGCCATCGGCTATGGCGGCCTGACGGCAGTGAAGGCGGTCGGTCGGATTCGGGATGATATCAACCGCGCATTAAAGCTCCAAAACAGCGAAAAGCAGACGATGCCCGTTTTGAAACCCGATACGGCGGTAAAATCCAACCGCCACGGTGTCAATGGCGTGATTGTCGAGGACATCGAGTCTTGTATGATTCGGTTTGCCAAGTGCTGTACGCCTGTGCCGGGCGATGGCATTATCGGCTTTATTACTAAGGGCTTTGGCGTGTCTGTGCATAGAATCGACTGCCCGAATGCGCAAAATCGCGATGAGCCGCACCAAGCCGCCCGTTGGGTGCGTGTACGCTGGGCAGATGTGGATGATAAGCCCTTTGAAACCACCCTGGAGCTGGACTGCATCACAAGAGACGGTCTGTTGCTGGATGTGGTTACCACGATGACCACCGCAAGGGTGCGCGTGAAGGAGATTAACGGCAAGGACCTGCCCGGTGGCAGGAGTGTGATTGTTGTACGGTTTGAGGTAAAGGATGTTGCAGAGCTGGATGCTATCCGCAACAAGCTCCTGAACGTTCGTGATGTTACCGGCTCCCGTCGTGGACAGAATTAGGAGGCGTAGGCTATGCGTGCTGTGTTGACAAGAGTAAAATCTGCATCCGTTACCATTGGTGGCGAAACGGTGGGTGCAATCGGGCAGGGCTTTTTGATTTTGCTGGGTGTCGGCCCTGCGGACACGGAGGAAACCTGTCGCTATTTGGCAGAAAAGGCATTGGGTCTGCGTGTGTTTGAGGACGAAAACGGCAAGATGAATCTGGGTCTTTCCGAGGTTAACGGGCAGGTGTTGGTGGTGAGCCAATTTACCCTGTACGGCAACTGCCGAAAGGGTCGCAGACCCAGCTTCACCGAGGCGGCTGACCCCCAATTGGGCAACGCCTTATATGAAAAATTTCTCGCTGTCTGTGCAGAATTGGGCTATCCCCCACAGCACGGGCAGTTTGGCGCGGATATGCAGGTTGCATCGGTCAATGACGGGCCTGTAACCTTGCTTTTGGACACCGACCAGCTTATGCAGACACCGAGGAGATAGGTATGGAAGTGAAATGCTTGCCCCTTGGGGCGTATCAAACCAACTGTTATTTGGCTTGGGGTGAAAACGGGGACGATTGCATTGTGATTGACCCCGGTTATACACCGCAGGCGGTGCTTTCCGAGGCGCAAAAATGGGGAAAGCGCATCTCTGCGATTTTGCTCACACATGGGCATTTTGACCATGTCGGCGGGGTACGCGAGCTGATGGAAGCGACAGGCTGCGCCGTATATCTCCACGAAGCGGAGCTGTCCTTACCGCCGTCGATTACCGACGGGGCGCTGTGTTATACCGATACCTATGCCGAGGGATCGGTATTGCGTGTTGCGGATTTGACGATTCGCGTGCTCCACACGCCCGGTCATACCCCTGGCTCGGTGTGTTTAATCGCGGAAAATGCCCTGTTTTCGGGCGATACCTTGTTTTTGCAATCGATGGGTCGCACGGATTTACCCGGCGGCAGCACAAAGGATATGGTTCAATCGCTCAAACGGCTATCCGGTTTAGATGAAGATTATCGCGTACTGCCGGGCCACGGCCCAAGCACGACCTTGCTTGCAGAAAAGCAATATAATCCCTATTTGCGCGGATAATGGATATGCGTAGGGGCGGCAGTCAGCTATCCGCCTGCAACAGTTGAAAAATCCCAAATATGGGAGGAAAACTATGAATTTGACACTTTTCGGTCATGATGACCGTTATGCGGTGGAGCAGTTGGCAATGAGCCTGTTCTCCCAACAGGAAGTCGCGGTGCTTTCCAAGCTCACCCGCGGCGCTGTGTGGCTCACAGCCATTACGGAGGTTGCGATAGACGGCAGGAAGACCCGTGCGGTGCGTCGGCTGAAGGCATCGGAAGAATCGGTGCGTTTGCGTCGTCAGCTTTTACAGCAGAGCTTGTATTTGGCAAGTCTGCCGCATTTGGAAACGGTGCCTGCCTGGGGCGCCTTGGCTGGCGTAAGACCCACCAAGCTGTCCACCAAGCACCTGCTTTGCGGTGGTACAAGGGAAAGCGCCGACAAGCTCTTAAAAGAGGTCTATTTCGTTACCCCCCAGCGACGGGAATTGGCGCTGGACTGTTCGATGTCTACCGTCCGTGCGGTTAAGCAGACGGAACAGGACGATATCTCCCTGTATGTGGGGATTCCCTTTTGCCCTACGCGGTGTGCGTATTGTAGCTTTGTCAGCCGAACGGTCGGCAAGCATACAGACCTGTTAGAGCCGTATTTGCAGGCGCTTGAACGGGAGCTTACCCATACGGGCGCGCTCCTTTCCAAGGCAGGAAAGACCATTCGCACCGTTTACATAGGCGGTGGCACACCGACTACCCTGTCGCAAGCACAGCTGGCGCGACTTCTGGACACGATTTATGCTGTTTTCGACCTGTCGCGCGTGGTAGAATTTACCGTAGAGGGTGGCAGACCCGACACCTTAGACTACGAAAAGCTCCGCACGATTTTCGACCACGGGGCAGACAGAATGAGCATCAACCCACAGACGATGGAGGATGCGGTACTGCGTGCCTGCGGAAGACCGCATACTGTCGAAGCGGTCTTGCGCCGCTATGATGAGGCGGTGCAGGCAGGCTTTCGGGCAATCAATATGGACTTGATAGCAGGTCTGCCCAAGGATTCCTATGCAGGCTTTTGCCGTTCGTTGGATAAGGTCGCAGCTTTGCAGCCTGCCAACATTACGGTGCATACCCTGGCGCTGAAAAAGGGCGCGGATTTGTTTGAAACGCGAATGGATTTGCCTGCGTTTTCCGAGGTGTCGCGCATGGTTGATTATGCGAATACGACCCTGCGAAGCTTGGGTTATAAGCCGTATTATCTCTATCGGCAGAAATATATGTCGGGCTCATTTGAAAATGTAGGCTGGAGCAGAGATAATTTAGACTGTCTGTATAATATTTATATGATGGAAGAAACCCACACGATTTTATCTTTGGGCGGTGGCGGTATGAATAAGGTGAATCTGCCTGACGGCAGAATCGAGCGATTCCACAACCCCAAATTCCCCGAGCAGTACATCGCCCAAATAGAAGATGTCCTCCGTCAAAAGGAGGCATTGTTTGCCTTGTTGTAACCTTTCGGTCTTTGACTGTCTACAGAGAGAATCTTGCAAGCTCCCATGAGGGAACGCGAAAAGGAAGTGTAAACATTGGATACTTTGATTTCGGGCGTTACTTTGCTGACGATGAATGAGAAAACAGAGGTAATCTTTGGCGCATATTTGGGCATTACCGACGGGAAAATAGCCTATATCGGCAAATCTGCGCCGCAGGAACAGCCTAAAATCATCATCGACGGCACAGGTATGGTCGCGATGCCGGGTTTGGTCAATTGTCATACCCATCTTGCCACCGCGGTTTTGCGTAATTTTGTGGACGACAGCTCGCAACGCGAGGCGCTCACCCAGCTTCTTACCCGACAGGATAAGCTGGACGCACGCGCGGCAAAGGCCGCGGCACAGCTTGCGATTGCCGAGTGCCTGCGTTTTGGCGTAACCTCTGTTTCGGATTTGTATTACTTCCCCGAAGCCACCGCGCAGGCGGTTGCCGAAAGCGGAATCAAGGCGAATTTGGCGCTGTCTGCCTATCGGTTTATCGACCAGAATGAGCCGTTTGACTTTGAAACCGACGAACAATGTCGGGAGTTGGTGCGCCTGACGGAGAAGTGGCACAACTATGATAACGGGCGCATAAAAATCGATGCCGGTATGTATGCCGAGTACACAGGCAATTATCAGCTGTGGGAGGGCTTGGCGGATTTTGCGATGGAAAACGGGCTGGGCATGCAGCTGCATCTGTCGGAAACGCAAGACGAGGTGGATTCCTGCGAGGAACGCACGGGGCTGACACCTGCCGAGCTGTTGGCGTGTCATCGCGTTTTCCGTGTGCCTGTTACCGCGACCACCTGCGCCCACCTGACCGAGGCGGAGCAGACCCTTTTGGGTAAGGCAAAGGCCACCGCTGTGGCAACGCCGATTTGCTCTGCCAAGCAAGGCTTTTCCGCGACTCCCATTTCCGCCTGCGTAAAAAAAGGTATGAATGTGGCGCTGGGAACGGGCGGCGGTGTCGAGTGCGGCAATCTGGATATGTTTGAGGTTATGCGCTTTGCCGCCCTGCAACAACGGCAGGCGGGCGCGGATGCCTCTGCTTTGCCTGCAACGGCGGCTTTGATGATGGCAACGGTGTGCGGTGCGACTGCGCAGGGACGCGCGCAGGAGTGCGGTATGCTGAAGGTGGGCATGGATGCCGATATCGCCTTGGTGGATTTCACCGCGCCGCATTTGATGCCCTGTCATAATATCCCAAGCGGCTTGGTGTTTTCTGCCAAGGGCGGCGATGTTTCGCTGACGATGGTGCGTGGCAAAATCCTCTACCAAAACGGAAAGTTCCCCACAATGGATATGCAGGCTGTGGTTGCGGAGCTGATGGATTACGCCATACCCAAGGTGCTGGAAAGGGAGGAAGTATGAATAACAAAAAGCAGACCTTTCTCCATGGCGCGGCGCTGCTTGCTATGGCAACCGCGATTGTGAAAATCATCGGCGCGTTCTATAAAATCCCGTTAAAAATGATTATCGGCGACCAGGGCTACGGCTACTTCATTACCGCTTACGACATTTACACGGTGCTCCTGCTGATTTCCACCGCAGGCTTGCCGATTGCTATGAGCCGTATGATTAGTCAGGCAAGCGCGTTGCGCAATTACAACCAGGTCCGTCGGATTTATGCAACCGCAAGAGGTATTTTTCTCGGCTTGGGTGTGGTCAGCAGCGCGCTGATGATGGGCTTTGCCCGTCAGCTTGCAGGCTTTCAAAAACAGCCCGATGCGTATGCCGCCATTTTCTGCCTGGGTCCGTGTGCCTTGCTGATGTGTGTTATGTCAACCTACCGGGGCTTCTTCCAAGGGCAGGGCAATATGCGACCGACCTCCAACTCCCAAATTATGGAGGCAATCTTTAAGCTCGTCGTCGGTTTGGCGCTGGCGTTTTTTGTGATGCGCTATACCCGTAGCGTTTCCTATGCCGCAGGCGCGGCGATTTTGGGCGTTACGGTGAGCTGTTTGGTGTCGGCGCTCTACCTGAATCGCTGTCAGCGACCTGCCTTCCACGACATGCCCGTTACGGACGATGTGCCACGAAGCTATGGCGCAACCGCCAGACAGCTGTTGGCAATCGCGGTGCCTATCACCATCGGCTCGGCAGGCTTGCAGGTGCTGACCGTCATTGAAACCAACCTGTATATGGGTCAGCTTCTCACTGCCAACGGCATGAGCCAAGCGACCGCAGACATCACCAAGGGCATTTATAATATGTGTCAGACGGTGTTTAATATGCCGTGCGCGTTTATGGTGCCCATTACGACTTCGGTTTTGCCTGCCATCACCGCGCTCCTTGCCACAGGCGACCAAACAGGCGCCAAGGCAACAGAGGAATCTGCCGCCCGTATTACGGGTCTGCTCAGTCTGCCTTGCGCTGTGGGACTTAGCCTGCTGGCAGGACCCGTTATGGGTCTGCTGGGTGGCTACACAGGGGAAAATCTGGCGCTGGCAGAAAAAATTCTCGCTGTGCTCGGTATGAATGTGTTCTTCTATGGCGTGATTCAGTACACCAATGTGGTGCATCAATCTCATGGCTACACGCACATTCCCGTCATCAACACACTCCTTTGCGGTGGTATGAAGCTGGTGGTGGTGTACTTGCTGGTGGGCAATCCTGCCATTGGCATTGTGGGCGCGCCCGTTGGTATGCTCCTTTGCTATTTGTGCATCGGGGTTATGAATTTGATTGCCATTTATCGGGTCGTACCGCAAAAGACCAAAATCCTCTCGAACCTGCTCCGCCCGTTTTTTCCTGCGGCTTTTATGGGCTTGGGCGTGTGGGGCGCATATCGGCTTTTGCTGAATGTCGGTATGACAAGTCGGGTGATTTTATGCGGCGCGCCCGTTTTGGTTGGCGTTGTGATTTATATGATTTTGGTGGTAATTTTCAAGGTGATTCGACGGGAAGATTGCCTGCTTTTGCCCAAAGGTGATAAAATTTCGAAGTTTTTAGGCCTTTAATTGTATATTTTTTCCAAAAAACACTTGCTTTTTTCCGAAATATGTGATAAGGTAAGATATCAAAATTTTTTGAAAAGAGGTAATTTCCCATGAACAAGACAGAACTGATTGCTGCCGTTGCTGAAAAGACCGGCTTGACCAAGAAGGACGCAGAGCGTGTTGTAAGCGCTACTTTCGAGTCTATCACCACCGCTATGACCAAGGGTGATAAGGTTCAGGTTTCCGGTTTTGGCATTTTTGAGGTTAAGGCTCGCGAGGCTCGCGTAGGCCGTAACCCCCGTACCAAGGAGCAAATTCAGATTCCCGCAACCCGTCTGCCTGCGTTCAAGGCAAGCAAGACTTTGAAGGACGCTGTCGCAAAGTAAGATGCGTCTTGACAAGTACCTAAAGGTCTCCCGTCTGATTAAACGCCGTACGGTTGCCAATGAAGCTTGCGACAATGGTCGCATCAGCGTCAATGGGCGTGTGGTGAAGGCCAGCTATGAGGTCAAGCCCGGTGATAAGATTTCTATTTCAATGGGCGCAAGGACTGTGGCTGTGGAGGTCTTAGTGGTAGCGGATAATGTCCGTAAGGACGATGCGGTAACCATGTACAAGGAAATTTGAAAAAGAGGAGTGCGTTCGCACTCCTCTTTTTTTATTCATCATAAGTTTTCGGTATGGGGGTAACCACAGGGGTGCCGTCGCGATTTAACAGAACGGTCAAACCGCCGCCGTAGCCGCTGCTGGCGTACAGATAGTTTACGCCGGTTTCTCTGTCCACCAAAATATAGGTGCCGGGACCGGAGAAACCACCGCCGTGGGAATAGACCTTTACGAAACGCTTTTCTTTCTTTTCAGTCATGATTCCTTCACGCCCTCTACCAAGCCGTTTGCCATACCCACCAGCCCCTGCATTTGAGAGGGAATGATGATTTTGGTGGCCTTTCCGTCGGCAACCTTTTCCATCGCTTGAATGGATTTGAGCTTAATCACCTGGTCGTTGGGCGCTTTTTCGTTCAGCATTTCCATAGAATCTGCCAGCGCCTGTTGCACCTTGCGGATAGCCTCGGCTTCGCCCTCTGCCTTCAAAATGGCGGCTTGCTTCTGCGCATCGGCGCGGAGAATTTCGGACTCGCGCTCACCTTCCGCAATCAAAATAGCAGACTTTTTCTGACCCCCTGCCTGCAAAATTGCCTGCCGACGGTCGCGCTCGGCCTTCATCTGCTTTTCCATAGAGGACTGAATATCCGCAGGGGGCAGAATGTTTTTCAGGTCCACGCGGTTGACCTTAATGCCCCAAGGGTCGGTTGCTTCGTCCAAAATCACACGCATTTTGGTGTTGATAATATCACGCGAGGTCAGCGTTTGGTCTAATTCCAAGTCGCCGATGATGTTTCGCAGGGTGGTGGCGGTGAGGTTTTCCATAGCCATCATGGGCTGTTCCACGCCATAGGCATACAGCTTGGGGTCGGTAATTTGGAAGTAAACCACCGTATCAATCTGCATGGTAACATTGTCCTTGGTAATCACAGGCTGAGGGGGATAGTCCATGACCTGCTCTTTCATGCTGACACGACGGGCGATGCGGTCGATAAAGGGGATTTTGAAATGCAGACCCACGCCCCAAACCGCTTGGAATGCGCCCAGCCGTTCCACGACATAGGCTCTTGACTGTTGCACCACAACGATGCACTTAACGACGATAACGAATACGATGAGAATTAACCCGACAATCAAAAATGGCATACTGTTTCCTCCTTATTTCACTTCCACCGCTAAGGGTGTAACATATAATTTTACGCCCTCTACGCGGTCAATTTTGACTTGTGTACCTGCGGGAATGGGTGTGTCGGTGGAGCTGCGGGCAGACCACTCCACATCACCGAGCTTTACCTGCCCTTGCGAGGTGCGGTTGTCGATGCTTGTGATGACTAAGCAGGTTTTGCCTGCCATGGCATCGACATTGGTGCGCGTAATGCGCGAATTGAAATGCTTTTTGGCAATGGGTCTGAGCAGCGCAAGGCTTGCACCCGAAACGACGAGGAAGAGCGCTACCTGCAACCAGGTCTGCGCGCCGAAAAATGCGCCGACCAAAGCCGCCAACGCACCGACGGCAAACCAGGTTGATACCATGCTCACCGTTGCCGCTTCTGCCAAAATAAACAGTATCAGTAAGAGAAACCATACAACTTCCATAGGCCGTCCTCCTTGCAATTATTCTAACTATACAATACCAAATTCTATGGGAAAAGTAAATGGTTTTTTTCTGCCAAAGCGGAAACATTATTTGACAATCAGCAGATAAGTGATGTATAATGTATCCGTAAAATTTGATAAAATTTGGAGGAAACGAACGATGTTCAATGCAATGATTGATACGCTGAAGGCAAATCCCCGTAAAATTGTCTTCACCGAGGGTCATGACGCCCGTATTTTGGAGGCAACTGCCCGCTTGAATGAAGGCAAGTTCCTGACACCCATTTTGGTGGGCAATGTGGAAACTGTGAAGGAGAACGCCAAAAAGGGCGGCTTCAACATTGACGGCGTGGAGATTTTGGACCCTGCTACTTATGCCGGTATGGATGAAATGGTAGAGAAAATGGTGGAGCTTCGTAAGGGCAAGATGTCTGCCGAGGAGTGCCGTGCCGCGCTGTCGAAGGGTAACTATTTCGGTACGATGCTGGTAAAGCTCGGCTATGCCGATGCGCTGTTGGGCGGCGCGACCTATTCCACTGCGGATACCGTCCGTCCTGCTTTGCAGCTGGTCAAGACCAAGAAGGGTGCCAATCTGGTTTCGTCTTGCTTTATTATGGTCCGTGGCGAGGAGAAGCTGGCTATGGGCGACTGCGCCATTAACCTAAGCTATGAGGATTCTGTGGACAAGGAAGGTAATGTTACCGTTTCTGCCGCACGCAAGCTGGCTGAGGTCGCGGTTGAAACTGCCAACACCGCAAAGGTGTTCGGCATCGACCCCAAGGTTGCGATGCTGTCCTTCTCCACCAACGGCTCCGGCAAGGGCGGTACGGTCAAGCTGTCCCACGATGCAACCCTGGTTGCCAAGGAGATGGACCCCACGCTGGCGATTGACGGTGAGATGCAGTTCGATGCCGCAGTTGCACCCGAGGTTGGTCAGCTGAAGTTCCTCGGCTCTGCCGTTGCAGGCTATGCCAACACCTTCATCTTCCCCACCATCGAGGCAGGCAACATCGGCTACAAGATTGCCCAGCGTCTGGGTGGCTTTGAGGCTTACGGCCCCATTCTGCAAGGCTTGGCGGCTCCCATTAACGACCTGTCCCGCGGCTGTAACGCAGACGAGGTTTATAAAATGGCAATCATCACCTGCGCGCTGGCATAAGAAATTCAAAAACAAAAAGCCTCCCCTGTATAAGGGGAGGTTGCCAATTCCCCACCGCCTTTGGCGGGGAATCTTTGTGGGAATTCCAAAAATAGGCAAAGAAATAACCCCTGACTGTCAACCTAGGTGTGAAGTCAGGGGTTATTTCTCTGAATTCTTGGGTTCAATCATTGGGTAACCTCGCTTTCTATGGATTAGATATCCCTTTTCTTTTTGACTTTGTCTCCGTGAACAAGATGATAAAACTACTATTTTGGTCTTAAATTTTTATGTGAAACGGAAGAAAGAAAAATGATATCTGTTGGGGAATTTTTACCTGTACATTGGTATCACCTCTTTGTGTCTATACTATAACATACAGGTTTTCGATTTGCAAGATGGCTGATTTCATAAAGAATTGATGCAGTTTTTGTGAAATATGCAGAAAATAATGTTAAATATAACATTCACTTGACAAAAACGCTACGCGTTTGCTATAATAACAATGTTGGGCGGTCAATGACCGCCCAATTTTTATATAGGTTCAGCCTTCCCTTTCGGTTGGGCTTCCCGACTTAACACAGCTTTGCGCCTGCGGGAATCGCATCGTCTATCATCAACAGATTCAGCTTCTCCTCACCGCTGTCGGTGTGAACTGCGGAAATCAGCATGCCGCAAGACTCCTTACCCATCATCTTCCGCGGGGGCAGATTGGTGATTGCCACCAGGGTTTTGCCGATTAAGTCCTCAGGCTTGTAGAACTTTGCAATTCCGCTTAGGATTTGGCGGTCTGTGCCTGTGCCGTCATCGAGTGTGAATTGCAACAGCTTGTCGCTCTTCTTAACCGCTTGACAGTCCTTGACCTTTACCGCACGGAAATCCGATTTGCAGAAGGTGTCAAAATCCACAGCTTCCGTCGCATACGGCTCAATTTCAATGGGGGACTTGGGTTTGGATAATTCTTCCAAAGCGGCAAGCTCCTTTTCCATATCAATACGGGGGAACAGGGCAGGACCGTTCACCGTTGCCGCCTGCACAGGTAGAACGCCATAGTCCTCCAAGGAATCCCAATCCATTCTCGCGCCACCCAGGCGGTTTGCGATTTCCGCTGCGGTAGCAGGCATAAACGGAGTCAGCAGACCTGCGCAAATACGCACCGTTTCCAGCAGATTATACAGCACCTTGGCAAGACGGGGGTGCGTTTCTTCACTCTTGGCAAGCACCCAGGGCGCATTCTCGTCAATATACTTATTGGCGCGGGAAATGACCTTAAACACCTCTGCCAAGGCATTTTGGAAGGCGTATTTTTCCATTTGCTCTTCGTACTTATCCCGAAGCGCGCAGACCATTTCCACCAATTCCTTGTCCTTTTCAATATCCACCTGTTGCTGTTCGGGGAGCTTTTCGCCGAAATATTTTTGCGCCATCGCAACGGTTCTCGACACCAAATTGCCCAAATCGTTTGCCAAATCGGTGTTGATGGTGGAAATCAGCAGTTCGTTGGAGAAGTTGCCGTCGGAGCCGAACGGGAACGAACGCAACAGGAAGAACCGCAACGCATCCACGCCAAACCGTTGCGCCAAAATATACGGGTCAACCACATTTCCCTTGGATTTACTCATTTTTCCGCCATCAAGCAGGAGCCACCCGTGGCCGTAAACCTTCTTCGGCAGGGGCAGGTTGAGGCTCATCAGCATCGCAGGCCAAATAATCGCGTGGAATCGGACAATTTCTTTGCCGACAAAGTGCACATCGGCAGGCCAAAATTCGGTCAAGCCGTCTTTTTGGTCGTTGCAGTAGCCCAACGCGGTCATATAATTGAACAACGCATCAATCCACACATAGACCACATGGCCTTCGTCGAAATCCACAGGCACGCCCCAGGAGAAGCTGGTACGGGACACGCACAAATCCTCCAAGCCGGGCTTGATGAAGTTGTTGACCATTTCGTGCACACGACTCCGCGGCTCCAAAAAGTCGGTGTTTTCCAGCAAATCCTGCACGCGGTCTGCGTACTTAGAAAGACGGAAGAAGTATGCCTCCTCCTCTGCGTCCTGCACATCTCGACCGCAATCGGGGCACTTGCCGTCTACCAGCTGGCTCTCCGTCCAAAAGGATTCACAGGGCTTGCAATATTTTCCTGTGTATTTACCCTTGTAAATGTCCCCGTTTTCATACATTTTCTTGAAAATTTTCTGAATGGAAGACATATGGTAATCGTCGGTTGTGCGGATAAAGCGGTCGTTGGAAATGTTCATCAGCTTCCACAGGTCCAGCACACCGCCCTCTCCCAAAACGATGTTGTCTACATATTCTTGGGGAGTGCAACCGGCCTCTTTTGCCTTGTCCTCGATTTTTTGGCCATGCTCATCGGTGCCTGTGAGGAAACACACATTGTAACCCTGTAACCGCTTAAAGCGCGCCATGGCATCGGTGGCAACTGTGCAGTAGGTGTGGCCGATGTGGAGCTTTGCAGACGGATAATAAATGGGGGTTGTGATATAAAAATTACCCTTACTCATAGAAATGCCTCCTAAAAATGAAAAATCGCCCTTGCACAGCAAGGGCGAAAGTAATGACTTCGCGGTACCACCTTGGTTCGTGGGCAACGGAAAGAAACCCACCTTGAAACGCGATAACGGGCGCACCCGAGTGTGCCTACCTATCGACACACCAACTCCCAGACCATGTTCGGCAAGCTTATCCGTACCTCATTCCACCAACCGAGGCTCTCTGAAACGGCTTTTCATGCCTACTCTTCTGTTCGCAGTTTTTTCATATCTTAGGTATTATACCCTCTTTTTGTCATTTTTGTCAAGACTTTTGGAAATGATACATATCGTGAGCATCTAAAGGGGAGCCGTTCCGGCATCAACCAATCACAATCAGGGGGGCGCCGGTTTCTACGGAGGCGCCCTTGGTTGCAATTATTTGGGTAACCGTACCGGATACGGGCGAAACGATTTCGTTTTCCATCTTCATCGCTTCCAGCACGACCAGCAATTCACCGGCTTGCACTGTTTGACCCGCGGTTACATTTACCTTTAGAACGGTACCGGGCATCGGTGCGGAAACGGTTTCGCCGCTACCGATTGCGATGGGCGCAGCAGGTGTTGCGGCAGCAGGCGCGGCAACGGGTGCGACAGGCGCGGCAGCAGGTGCGGCAACGGGCGCTGCGGCCTCATATTCAGCCAAACACATAGCCTTGCCCGCCTCTACCTCGATTTCATAAGTTTTCCCGTTTAGGGTAACCTTGTATTTCATAATCACTTGACCTCCTTAATGGAAATGAAACGCAGCTCATTGAGAGGCTTATCCATCTTATTGGCAACGATTGCCATGAGCATAGCGGCAGTTTTGGGGGGTGTGTCATAAATCTTCAAACGACCGGCAGAGCCGGGTGCGGGAGGACTTGCGATTTCTTCAATGGTTACGGACTCTGCCTCAGAGGCGTTGTCTTTTTTGCTGTTTTTAATGCCGACCACAATCAGCAGCAGGAAAATCAGTCCGATGAAGATAAGGGCATATTCCCGTGCGCCGAGCGCGGATAGGTTTAGGGCAAGCAGATTCATACGCAACCTCCTTACGCCTCTACGATGGAGTAGCTGACTTCGTTTTCTTCCATAGCCTTGCGCTGTTCAAAGAACTTTTCTGCCAGGTTGGGGAAGGCGATATACGACAGTACATCCTCGTCGCATCTTGCCAAATCGCCCAGCTTTTCACGCGTGGCTTCCACAACAGGCGCCAAAGAATCGGCATAACGACCCTCCACGGGCGTATCATTACCCAAAATCTTAGCGCGGATTTCCTCGTTAATGGGGGCAGGTGTGATGCCGTATTTGCCACGGCAGTACGCCTTGATTTCCTTGGAAACGGTCTTGTAGCGTTCGCCGTCAAGCACATTCCGCACAGCCTGCACACCAACCATTTGCGAGGTGGGCGTTACCAACGGGGGATAGCCCATATCGGCACGCACCTTGGGGGTCTCTGCCAGCGCTTCGTCAAATTTGTCAAGCGCATTCATCTGCTTGAGCTGGCTTAACAGGTTCGACAGCATACCACCGGGTACCTGATAGGTCAAGCATTGGGTGTCGGTCGCCATACTCTTGGGCATCAGCGTACCGTCTTTAACAAACTCATCACGCACAGTCTTGAAGTAATCTGCCATCTTGGTGGTACAGGTGTCGTCCAAATCCACCTCGTAGCCCAGCTGACGCAACGCGTAAGCCATCGTTTCGGTGGCAGGCTGGGAGGTGCCGCCGGAGAAAGGAGAAATGGCGGTGTCCAAAATGTCCACGCCTGCTTCCACAGCCTTCAGGTAGGTCATAAATGCCAAGCCTGTGGTGGAGTGGGTGTGCAAATCAATGGGCAGGTCAACAGCATCTTTGATGGCGGAAACCAAATCGTAAGCCTCCTGCGGACCCATAATGCCTGCCATATCCTTAATGCAGATGGTCGATGCGCCCATTTCCTTTAGCTCCTTGACCATTTCCACATACTTTTTGTGGGTGTGGACGGGAGAGGTGGTGTAGGAGATGGCGCCGGATGCGATGGCGCCGGCATTGACGGTGGTTTCCATAGCCACCTTCATATTGTTCACATCATTCAGCGCGTCAAAGATACGGATAACATCCATACCGTTTTCCACAGCCTTCTTGACGAACAGCTTTACAAAATCGTCGGGATAGTGGGCATAGCCCAAAACATTTTGACCGCGCAACAGCATTTGGAGCTTGGTGTTGGGCATTGCCTTGCGAATCTTCCGCAGACGCTCCCAAGGGTCTTCGTTCAAGTACCGCAGACATACATCAAAGGTAGCACCGCCCCAACATTCGGCGGCATAAAAGCCTGCTTTGTCAATGGTAGAGAGCATCGGCTCAAACTTTTCAAAGGGCAGACGGGTTGCGATTAGGGATTGGTTGGCATCACGCAATACAGTCTCCACAAACTGAACTTTTTTTGCCATGGTGTGTTCCTCCGTTTTGTATAGTAATAGGTATCGGCATTTTCAAGCAGTTGCTTTTAGAAACACAGCCGAGGGACGCCCCTCGGCTGTGTAGTCGTTATTACTCAGACTTGGGGCCTGCGGCAACCAGAGCTTTGCCTTCGTCGTTGCCGGTGTACTTGACAAAGTTCTTCTGGAAGCGGGCAGCCAGATCCTTAGCCTTGGTGTTCCATTCTTCCACGTTGGCATAGGTATCTCTGGGATCCAGAATACCGCTGTCCACGCCGGGCAGGGCGGTGGGAACGGTCAGGCCGAAGTAGGGGATGGTCTTGGTCTCAGCCTTCAGGATAGAGCCATCCAGAATAGCATCGATGATGCCGCGGGTGTCCTTAATGGAGATACGCTTGCCGGTGCCGTTCCAGCCGGTGTTGACCAGGTAAGCCTTTGCACCGGATTTTTCCATTTTCTTAACCAGCTCCTCACCGTACTTGGTGGGGTGCAGCTCCAGGAAGGCCGCGCCGAAGCAAGCGGAGAAGGTGGGGGTGGGCTCGGTGATACCACGCTCGGTACCGGCCAGCTTGGAGGTGAAGCCGGAGAGGAAGTAGTACTTAGCCTGCTCAGCGTCCAGAATGGAAACGGGAGGCAGAACGCCGAAAGCATCGGCAGACAGGAAGATGACGTTCTTAGCGTCGGGGCCTGCGGATACGGGGCGTACAATCTTCTCGATGTGGTTAATGGGGTAGGAAACGCGGGTGTTTTCGGTAACGGAGCCGTCAGCAAAGTCGCACTTGCCGTCTGCGTCAACGGTTACATTCTCCAACAGGGCGTTGCGCTTGATGGCGTTGTAAATGTCGGGCTCGGATTCCTTGTCGAGGTTAATTACCTTTGCATAGCAACCGCCCTCGAAGTTGAACACGCCATTGTCGTCCCAGCCGTGCTCGTCATCGCCAATCAGCAGACGCTTGGGGTCGGTGGAGAGGGTGGTCTTGCCGGTGCCGGACAGACCGAAGAACAAAGCGGTGTTCTCACCGTTCAGGTCGGTGTTGGCGGAGCAGTGCATGGAAGCCATGCCGTTCAGCGGCAGGAAGTAGTTCATCATGGAGAACATACCCTTTTTCATCTCGCCGCCGTACCAAGTGTTCAGGATAACCTGCTCGCGGGAAGTCAGGTTAAAGAGAACTGCAGTCTCGGAGTTCAGACCCAGCTCCTTGTAGTTTTCAACCTTTGCCTTGGAGGCGTTGTAAATTACGAAGTTCGGCTCGAAGTTCTTGAGCTCCTCTTCGGTGGGATTGATGAACATATTCTTAACAAAGTGCGCCTGCCATGCCACCTCCACAATGAAGCGGATAGCCATACGGGAGTCGGGATTGGTGCCGCAGAACAGGTCCATAACATACAGCTTCTTGTTAGACAGCTGCTTCAAAGCCAAATCCTTACAAGCGTTCCAAGCCTCGATGGAGGCGGGCTTGTTGTCGTTGGGGAACTCGGGGGAGGTCCACCACACGGTGTCCTTAGAGGTTTCGTCCATAACGATGAACTTATCTTTGGGGGAACGGCCGGTGTATACGCCGGTCATAACATTTACAGCGCCCAACTCGGTGAGCTGACCCTTGTCAAAGCCCTCCAAAGTGGGGTCCATCTCGGCCTCAAAAAGCTGTTCGTAAGTAGGATTATAGACAATCTCGGTTGTGCCGGTAATGCCATATTTCTTCAGGTCGATTTGCATGTTGGTTTCCTCCTAAAAGTGTGCGGCAGAGCCGCCGATTTACAAATAATTTGGGTTGGATTCTCTTGGGTTCCCTGTGAAAAGTCCAACCTTCACCGAATACATTTTAACATAAAAGCGGGAGAATGTCTATAAGTATTTTTGCGATTTTACGAAGAAGTTTTTTACAAACGGCAGGCTTTTACTTTGCAGACAAAAAGCCGCACCTTTTCATACCGAAAAAGTGCGACTAGTCATGGGTAATAACGGCTACGAAGCAACCGTCGATTTCCTGTATACGGGGGTCGTCGAGAGAGAAGGCGGTGTGGTTGGGGTAGATGCGCAGACCGGCACCCGTACACTTTGCCTCTGCTTCTTTCAGCACCCAAAATCGCAACAGCGCAAGACGGGGGTCTTCTGCCTGCTTCCATTGGGCGCGCTCGGTCGGAGAGAGGATTTTTTCCGCAAGCGCAAGGTTAATCGGGCGGTCAGTTTCCTCGGCATCTATGCCGATGGGCGTGTCCGACAGGGCGCAGAACACATAATGCTTGGTGTGGGAGATGGAAAAATGCAGAGGGCTGTCAACAAAATACGGCTTTCCCTGCGCGGTGCGCGCAAGCTTGGGCAGTGGCTTGCCATAGAGCGTTTCCAACAGCGCAAGCCCCACTTCGTGAGGATTTCTGCCTTGTAAAGGCGTGTGTAAAAGTACCATATCGCACCCCCTTTCGTATAGGGTTAGTATACCCGTTGGTATCTTCCTTGTCAATGGTGCATACGCTGTTACGAACAAGGAGGGATGGACATGACCGAGCAACCGATTTTGCCCCACAAGCTCACATTAAACGCGCGCAAACAGCTCACCGTTACGGGCGTTACCGAGGTGGTCAGCTTTGATGAAACAGCCGTTATTGCCCATACGGAGCTGGGTACGCTGGTAGTGCAGGGCAAGGATTTACAGCTGAAAACCTTACTTCCCGAGGGTGGACAGGTGGCGGTGGAGGGGAATATCTCCGCACTTTTATATGAGGAGCCGCGACCTGCGGGTTCTTTGTGGCGGCGGTTGATGGGATGAATACGCCACAAAGCGCCTTTCTGCGGTTTTTGACGGGGCTGGTCTTCGGCTGTGTGTTGGGGATTGTTTATGGCTGTTTGCGCCCGATTCGTCGGGGGAAAGGGTGTGTGTCGGACCTGCTGTTTGCCGTAGCTGCCTGCTGGGTGTACCTGTATTATGGGTTTGCGGTCTGTGGCGGTGATTTGCGTATGGGCTATTTGGCTGCGCCTATTTTGGGCGCAATCGGCTGGGACAGGAGTGTCGGACGGTGGCTCGCGCCTGTCAACGCAGGCATTTGGCGGCTTTTTGCCAAGATTATCCGCCCTTTCCGAAGAATTTTCAAAAAATTTTGGCTTTTTGCAAAATTTCTCTTTGCAAGCGCAAAAAAATGGGTTACAATAAAATGTAAAGATTTTAGACGGAGGGGAATCCGATATGAAGAAGAATCCGCTGGGGCATATTCGAATTGTCTACCGCCGCAGCTCAACGCTGGTCAAGTGCGTGGTTCTGGCAACCGTCGTCGTGTCTACGATGGCGCTGGTGGTTCTGCGGATTTCCATTCAAGCCAATCAGGGTCAGCAGAAGGATTTGCAGCTACAGGCGGCGCAGCTGGAGCAGGAAAATCGCGCGCTCACCCGTCAAATCGCCGAGCTGGGCACCGTGGAAAGCGTAAAGCGCATCGCCACATCGGAGCTGGGTCTGGTGGACCCCAATAGTCAATTTTTTACCCCAAGCAATTAAAGTGGAGGAAGTATGGAGTTAACCGTTGGAGCAGTTTTAGAAGGGAAAGTAAAATCCATTACCAATTTCGGTGCGTTTATCAGCCTGCCCGAGAATAAGACAGGCTTGGTACATATCTCGGAGGTGGCAAACACCTATGTGAGCGATGTCCACGCGCATCTGACCGAAGGGCAGGATGTAAAGGTTGTCGTTTTGGGTGTAGAGGCAGGCAAGGTAAACCTGTCCATTAAGCGATTGGAGCAGAATGGAGAAGCGCGCGCGCCCCGTCGAGACAGCGCCTCCCGTCCTGTGCGCGCAATGCCCACACCGCCTGCGGCGCCGAAGACCGCAGACCAGCTGTTTGAGGAAAAGCTCAAGCAGTTTATGAGTGAGTCGGACAGTAAAATCTCTTCTATTCGGCAGTACTCCGACCATCGGACCAAGAGCCGTCGCAGATAAAACAAAAAGCGGTCCCGCAAGGGGAGCCTTATTTTACGATGGAGGTTGCTATGGCGACAGTTGTGATTACAGGCGGAAGTCGTGGCATCGGCGCGGAAGCGGTACGGCAATTTGCCGCCCGTGGGGACAGGGTCTATTTCCTGTACGAAAAAGCCCACGAACAGGCAAAAACCGTTGCGGAAGAAACCGGTGCGACAGCCATTTGCTGTGATGTTGCAGACAGGCAGTCAGTCAACAGGGCGTTTTCGGAGATTCCCCATGTGGATGTGCTGGTGTGTAATGCGGGCATTTGCATAAGCGGTCTTATGAGTCAAATGGAAGAAAGTCAATGGGATAGGCTGTTTGATGTGAATGTAAAGGGCATTTTTAACTGTGTCAATGCATCGATGAAATACTTTTTGGCAAAGCAATCAGGTGTGATTATCACCGTCAGCTCCATGTGGGGACAGGTGGGCGCTTCGTGTGAGGTGGCGTATTCTGCGACCAAGGGCGCGGTAATTGCCATGACCAAGGCGTTGGCGCAGGAGCTTGCCCCTTGCGGTGTGCGCGTTAATTGCATCGCACCCGGTGTAATCGAAACAGATATGTGCGCGCAGGTGTCGGCTGAAACAATGGCAGAATTAAAAGCGCAGACTCTTGTGGGTCGCAACGGCACACCCGCCGATGTGGCAAGCGCCATGTGCTACCTGGCGGATGCGGAATTTGTTACCGGACAGGTTTTGCCTGTCAACGGTGGATTTGTTATATAATATACTTTGGAGGAACGATTATGAAAATTGCAATTGGTTGCGACCACGGTGCGTTGGCGCTTAAGAATGCGCTGATTCCCCGTTTGGAACAGCAGGGCTACACAGTTAAGGACTTCGGCACATACACATCAGACAGCTGCGATTATCCGGATTTTGCCGCGCCGGCCGCCCAAGCGGTTGCCAGCGGTGAATGTGAGAAGGGCATTGTGCTGTGCACCACCGGCATCGGTGTGTCCATCACCGCCAACAAGATTCCCGGTATCCGCTGTGCGTTGTTGTCGGATGTGATGAGCGCCCGTATGACCCGTGAGCACAATGACACCAATATGATGGCCATCGGCGCAGGCGTGGTTGGGCAGCTGCTCGCGTTTGAGATTGTAGATACATGGCTGGGCACCGCGTTTTCCCACGATGCCCGTCATCAGCGCAGAATCGATAAAATGATGGCATTGGAGAAATAAAACAGCAAATCGGGGCGACCGTTGGTCGCCCCGATTGTTTTTATTGTTCGATTTCTTTCGTAAAGGCTTTTTTGTCTTGCGCGCCGAAGTAGGCGGAGCCTGCCACGAACACATTGGCACCGTTTTCCTTGCAGGCAACGACGGTGTTCAAATCCACACCGCCGTCTACCTCTAAGTGGCAGGTGGGATTGACCTTGTCCAGCATTTCTCTGAGCTTTTTCACCTTGGGCATCATATCTGCCATAAACTTCTGACCGCCAAAGCCCGGCTCAACGGTCATTACCAGCACCAAATCCACCATAGGCAGGTATTCCGCAATCGCCTCGGCAGGGGTCTTCGGCTTGACCACGATGCCGGGCTTTACGCCCAAAGAGCGAATCAGCTCCAGCGTTTTACGGATATTCTCGGGCGTATCCGCCTCGACATGAATGGTTAAGTAGTCCGCACCGGCCTTGCAGAAGTTTTCCGCATATTTGATAGGCGTGTCAATCATCAAATGCACATCGAGCACCAGGTCGGTAACGGGGCGCATAGATTTGACCAGGGAATAGCCAAAGGACAGATTCGGCACAAAGTGGCCGTCCATAATGTCGACATGGAGCCATTTTACGCCGTTTTCCTTACATTCGGCAAAGTCGCGCGCCATGTGCATATAATCGCACGACAGAATAGATGGGGCTAAGATATTCATAGTTATTTCCTCACATTTTTTCGTTGTTTTCTAATAAATCAGCGAGGGTGATGCCCTCGAAAAAGCTGTCAATCATCGCATCGAGCTTGTCCCACATCGGTTTTGTCTGGCAACAGGTGGAACGCGCGCAGGCAGACGGACCCTGGCTGGTGCAGGAAACGGCATTCAGCGAGCCTTCGGTCAGCTTTAGGATACTGCCGACGGTGTAATCGGCAGGCTTGCGGTTCAAGCGGTAGCCGCCGCCCTTCCCGTGCACCGCATCGACAAAGCCTGCCTTGCTGAGCACGGTCATAATGGATTCCAAATATTTTTGGGAAATGCCTTCGGATTCGGCAATTTCCTTTAACGGAATGAAATCCTCAGCCCCCTTCATGGCAAAGCACACCATCACGCGTAGGGCGTAGCGTCCTTTTGTAGATACTATCATAGGTTAGGTATGACAATGCCCACAATGTGCGCAATCGGGGAATTGGGCGTGGTCGTAGGCGATGCCGTTTTTGTCATAGTAGTCCTTGAGTGCCGATTTGATAGCCTCCTCTGCCAAGACGGAACAATGGAGCTTGTGCGCAGGCAGGCCGTGGAGCGCCTCGGCAACGGCATCGTTGGTCAGCTTCATAGCATCTGCGATGGGCTTGCCCTTAATCATCTCCGTTGCCATAGAGGACGATGCGATGGCAGAGCCACAGCCAAAGGTTTCAAATTTGACATCGGTGATGATGTCGTTGTCAATCTTCAAGTAGATTTTCATAATGTCGCCACACTTGGCATTGCCAACCTCACCGATGCCGTCGGCATTTTCGATTACGCCCACATTTCGGGGGTGGGTAAAGTGGTCCATAACAACTTCACTATATAAAGCCATAATCATTCTCCCTTCGGTATAATGCAAAATTATTTTTTAGATGTTTGCTTTCTTATTTAATTCTCATTTTGCACTTTGCATTTTGCATTTTGCACTCAAAGAATATATTCTCTCTTGCCGTTTTGCAAATCGCGCCACACAGGGCTCATATTTCGCAGGAGGGAAACCACTTGCGGTACGGCAGTTAGAATGTGGTCAATTTCTTCCTCGGTGTTTTCGTGGCAGACGGACAGCCGTAACGAGCCGTGGGCAACATCGTGTATCCGACCGATTGCAAGCAATACATGGCTGGGGTCTAATGAGCCGGAGGTGCAGGCAGAGCCGGACGAAGCGCAAATGCCCTGCGCGTCCAACAGCAGTAGCAGGCTTTCTCCCTCGATACCCTCAAAGCAAAAGCTCACATTACCGGGCAGGCGGTTGTTCGGGTCGCCATTTAATGCACAATGGGGAATTTGGGAAAGACCGGCAATCAGCTTGTCCCGTAACGCGATAACCTTTTTGTTGTTGGCGTCCATATTTTCACAGGCATCTTCCAAAGCGACAGCCATACCCGCAATCGCAGGCAGATTTTCCGTACCGCCACGCTTGCCACGCTCCTGCGCACCGCCCTCAATCACATTGACCATAGGAATTCCGCGACGGACATACAGCGCGCCTACGCCCTTCGGTCCGTGGAATTTATGACCCGATAAGCTGAGCATATCAATATTTTGCGCCTTTACATCAATGTGCAAATGGCCTGCTGCCTGCACCGCATCGGTGTGGAAGGGCACGCCTGCCTGCTTGCACACAGCGCCGATTTCCGCAATCGGCAGAACCGAGCCGATTTCGTTGTTGGCGTACATAGTGGTTACCAAACAGGTATCTTCGCGAATGGCATCGCGTACCTGCTCGGCGGTGATGTTGTGATTGTTTTTTACATCTAAGAGGGTGATGGTAAAGCCCTCTTTTTCCAATGCGTTTAAGGTGTGCAGGACTGCGTGATGCTCAAAAGCGGTGGAAATGATGTGCTTTTTTCCTTTTTTTGCGCCATAAAAGGCCGCGGAGCGAATGGCTTGGTTGTCTGCCTCGCTACCGCCCGAGGTGAAGTAAATCTCTCGCGCTTCACAGCCGAGGCATTTGGCAACCCTGGCTCTTGCATCCTCGAGGACTTCCTTTGCCTCTTGACCTGCGGTGTGCAGGCTGGAGGGATTGCCGTAATATGTTTCAAAACAGGGCATCATAGCCTGCAAGGCACGATGGCTGATTTTTGTTGTAGCAGCATTATCTGCATAAACTTGCATAGTCATTCCTCTTTTACCTAGTTATCGTATGGGTAATATACCATTATTTACCTACATTGTCAATAGGTAAATAATTTCTTTGAAATGCAGGGGCGGATACTTACCACATTCTTCCTTATCTTTCGAGTTTTGCATGGGTTACAATTCGCCTGCCGAGGAATATTAACAGGGCAGACGAAAAGGAGGGAAAGCAGATGCGAAAAATTTTGAATCGCACAGGGGTGTTTTTATTATGTGCATGGCTGATGGCTTTCAGCGCGAGCGCAACACGCATGCTGATACCTGTGGGAGAGGTTGTGGGCTTGGAGCTGGGGGACAATACGGTAACGGTGGCAGAATTTCACGAAGATTTGGGCGCAACGGCACAGGCGGCAGGCTTACGGGTGGGCGACCGCATTTTGCGGTTAAACGGACACGCAATCCATAGCCCCGAAGATGTGCGTTATGCCTTGGACCGCGCCGACGGCATTGTGGAAATGACCATTCAGCGAAACAAAAAATCCGATACCATTCGCTTTGCACCGCGCATAACGCAGGACGGACCGAAGCTGGGTGTGTATTTGAAGCAAGGCGTAACCGGTGTGGGAACGGTTACTTGGTACGATGTCGACAGCGGACAGTTCGGTACCTTGGGACATGGTGTGAACAATGCGCGCGGTGAGCTGTTGAAAATGACATCGGGAACGGCATATAAAGCAACCGTCATCTCTGTCCGAAAGGGCACCTGCGGCGACCCCGGACAGTTGATGGGCGCATTAAAAGAGGCGCAGCCAATGGGCGTGCTTTACAAAAATACCAATCGTGGCGTTTTCGGCAAAACACAAACAGGCTGGACAGGTGAAGCGCTCCCTGTGGGAACTGTCGCAGATGTGCACGCCGGACCTGCCGTTATTCGTTCGACCGTACAGGGCGATGTTGTACGAGAATATTCTGTGGAGATTTTGAAGGTTTATCCGAAAGCAAACGATTCGGGACGGAATATTCTGCTCCATGTAACCGACCCTGCGCTATTGGAAGCCACAGGCGGTATCGTGCAGGGAATGTCCGGCAGTCCGATTATCCAAGACGGCAAGCTCATCGGCGCCGTAACCCATGTCCTTGTGAACGACCCCACAACGGGATATGGTATTTTTATTGAGAATATGTTAGACGCAGCAGCATAAGGAGGTAACAATATGGACTTTTATAAGGTTCCG
>JAZNGK010000129.1:0-10594 GCA_045576395.1 Faecousia sp.
ATACCGCAAGATTTACTTTTACAAATTGATATGGTAAAATAAATTAAAAGGGGGTATTGTGGATGGATAAACAGGCAGTATATGATTTTTTAACAACGATTCCTGCCGGAAAAGTGGTAACCTATGGACAGATTGGGGAGCATTTTGGCAACAAGTATTATGCACGGGTAGTGGGAAATATCCTTCACGAAAATCCAGATGGGGTAAAACATCCCTGTTATAAGGTTGTAAACAGTCAAGGTAAGCTTTCTGAACATTATGCTTTTGGCGGATTGGCGGCACAAAGACAAAAGCTTCTTGCAGATGGGATTGCAGTAAAGAACAACCGAGTAGATTTGAAGAAATATTGCTGTCAGCTATAATGGTTGCATATCTTTTCGCTACGCAAAACAGCGGGGTGAATTTCACTCCGCTGTTATCCGTTGTGCTAAACTATGTATCGCCCAGCAGAATCTGCCCTCTGGTGTCAATGTTGTCAGCAATGGGTCGCCCTCGCGGATTTTGAGGGTTCTCCGAATTTCTTTGGGAATCACAATACGCCCTAAATCGTCCACACGGCGAACAATATCGGTTGTTTTCATATATCTCCTTTAATTTACAAATTACGCTGTTAGTATCTGTAAACGGGAGAAGATTATACGGGTATTTCTAAATCGCTTTGATCTCTTTTTCTCGATGATACAGTTCTTCTGATATAACACCGCGGAGTGGAAAATTTGAAGTGACCCCAAAAAGTTAGACAAATATTTCTAACTCAAATTGTTTAAGCTGCCGAAAGGGCTTGCTGTCTGTGTAATGCAGGTGGCAAGCCCTTTAGTCTTGCCTTAATTCGCCGATTGTTGTAGTAATCAATATAGTCAATAAGTTCTGCTTTGAAATGTTCTACGGAATCAAATTCTTGTAAGTAGAAAAGCTCGCTCTTGAGATGACCAAAGAAATTTTCCATAACTGAGTTGTCGTAACAATTACCTTTTCGGCTCATGCTTTGTTTGACACCCTTCTCTTCCAGCATCTTTCTATACTGCTTGTGCTGGTAGTGCCACCCTTGATCTGAGTGTAGAAGTAAACCAGTATTGTCAGGTATCTGTTGAAAAGCCTGTTCCAACATAGTTGTCACCATTAGCAGATTGGGACTATCCGAAATTGTGTAAGTTACTACATCTCCGCTACACAAATCAAGAATCGGTGAAAGATAGAGTTTCTGTCCAAACAAGCGAAACTCTGTTACATCCGTAACCCATTTTTGGTTAGGCTTCTCTGCACGGAATTCACGGTTTAACTCGTTATCAGCAACCTTGCCTTGCTCTCCCTTATAAGAACGATATTTCTTCATTCGGACACGGCAAATAAGACCCAATTCCTTCATTAGCCACTGTACAGTCTTATGATTTAAACCGAATCCTCGATTGCGCAGCTCATCCGTAACACGACGATACCCGTATCTACCTTTGTTTTCGTGAAAGATTGCTGTGATTTCTGCCTTCGCTTGTGCATACTTGTCCTGCTTATCTTGATTCTTACGGTGGTAGTAGAAAGTAGCCTTTGGCAGCTGAGCGATTTCCAGCAATATTGTCAGACTGTGTTCTCGCCTTAGTTCCTGGATCACCTTTGCTTTTTGCTCTTGTGTCGCTCTTCTTCCAAAACCAAGGCTTGCAATTTTTTTAGATATGCGTTCTCTGCTCGGAGCCGCTGGACTTCGTTCAGCAGATCCTCTTCAACCTCTTTGGGAAATTTAGTGGGTCGACCTTTGCTTCCTCGACCGCGACGCTCGATATAAAGTCCTTCCGGACCCTCCATAAGGTAAATCCTCTCCCAGTCTGCTACTCGTTTGTCGCACGGAATGTCAAACTGACGAGCCGTTTCTTTGTAGCTGAGTTTCTCTCGCAGCATGCTCTCTACGACCATTTGCTTAAACTCACCTGTATATCGTTTGTTCGGTACTCCTTTAGGCATAGAAAAACACCCCATTTCTTAGTACAAGTATTATATCATACTTGTCTAACAAATGGGGTGCAGTTCAATTCCACTCCGCGGTGTTTTTTACTATTTCTTATCTTCACACTGTATGTAAGGGATTCTTTTTAATCATCATATTTAAGCATGATTAAATCTCTGCAAAAAATTTCACGATCATATCCCAAAGGGGTGTGAGTTCTATCAGCACAGGTACGAGAATGAGAGAAATGACAGACATCAGTTTAATCAGAATATCCATGGCAGGACCTGCTGTATCCTTTAGAGGATCACCTACGGTATCGCCGGTGATGGCCGCCTTATGTGTATCGCTGCCCTTGCCGCCGAAGTTACCTGCCTCTACGTACTTTTTCGCGTTATCCCATGCGCCGCCCGCATTTGCCATAAATACAGCCAACATAATCGCCGAGACCAATCCACCGATCAGCATTCCTCCAAGACCTGCTGCACCAAGGACGACACCTACAGCGGCAGGGGCAAGGATGGCAAGAAGGCCGGGAGCGATCATCTCGCGCAAAGAAGCTTTCGTGGAAATGTCAATACAGCGATTATAGTTCGGAACGCTCTTTCCCTCAAGGATCGCAGGATCGCTCTCAAACTGTGCGCGAACCTCCTCAACCATCTTGTTTGCCGCTCTTCCTACCGAGCCGATGGTCATCGCGCTGAACAGGTAAGGAAGCATAGCACCGATCAGCAAGCCAACAAGGACACACGGATCGTTAAGGGAGATGTTGAAGGATGGGACATGTAGCTTCACCGCCTCAATAAAGGAAACAATAAAAGCAAGGGATGTAAGTGTAGCAGATCCGATGCAGAAGCCTTTTCCGATGGCTGCGGTGGTATTTCCCACAGCGTCCAGCTTGTCGGTAATGCCGCGCACCTGGCTGGGCATACCTGCCATTTCGGCAATACCGCCTGCATTGTCCGAAATGGGACCGTAGCCGTCAACGGACACGGTGATACCAACTGTACAAAGCATACCTACCGCCGCAAGAGCAATGCCGTAAGCGCCGCCAAAGAAATATGCAAATGCGATCGCCAAGCCAAGGCATGCGATGGTGAGCCATGTAGATCTCATTCCCACGCCAAGTCCTGCGATAATATTCGTACCGTGTCCCGTCTGCGATTCCTTTGCGATCGCTTTAACGGATTTGTATGCATCTGAGGTATAAAGCTCTGCAACAAAGCCCACGCCGATACCCGCTGCAAGGCCTACGATAACACAGAACATATATTTATACTCGCCAAGATAAAGGATCGACAGGGCAACTGCCGCTATCACAACAAGTGCTGTTGCAATATATGTAGCGATGTTGAGTGCCTTGTGAGGGTCTGCCCAGTTACGGGCGCGCACAATCGTTACGGAAATGACTGATGCCAGAATTCCCACACCGCAAATCAGAATGGGGAACAAAATATGTTTAAAGGTAAGACCCGTAAACAGTGCCATTGTAAGGCAGGAAATAATCGAGCCCACGTAGGACTCTGTGAGGTCTGATCCCATGCCTGCAATATCACCAACGTTATCACCGACGTTGTCTGCGATCGTAGCGGGATTGCGAGGATCGTCTTCGGGGATACCCGCCTCAAGCTTACCCACAAGATCTGCACCTACGTCTGCTGCCTTGGTGTAAATTCCGCCACCAACACGTGCAAACAAGGCGATCAGAGAACAGCCCAGACTGTAACCCGTCAGGATCTGCACAGGAGCATGTACATCCTGTGTGATCAGATAGACAGTCAAAAAGATGCCAACAAGACCCAGCAGGCCAAAACCGGCAACCGAAAGTCCCAGCACAGCGCCGCCGCCGAATGCCACCTTGAGCGCACCGGACATTCCCTCTTCTTTGGCCTTGATAGCGGTTCTTGCATTGGCCTTCGTGGCTATTGCCATACCGATCCAGCCTGCCAAAGCCGAGAAGCACGCACCGATAACAAAGCAGATAGCCGCCTGCCAACCAATGCCTTCTGCTCCCTGAAGCGCGGGAATGAACCCGAGCACAGCAAGCAAAGCGCCCACGCCAAACACAAAGGGTATAATAATCTTATATTCACGAACAAGGAATGTCATCGCTCCTCCGTGAATATAATTTTGGATTTCCTCCACTCTCTTATCTCCGATTTGCAGACGGGATACCTTGCGAAACAGCACAAACACGTAGCACAAAGTAATAATCGCCGCAAACGCAACAAGAGAAAGCGGAAGATAAATCATTTTTTCCATGTTGATCTCCTCTCCTAACTAATAAGATTGTCTTATTTTACCATGTTTGGTTTCAAGGTGCAAGTACTTTCTGTGCCCTCACTGCAAAAAAGGCAAAGAAAGGCGGCCTCACAGTCAGCTCCGCTGACAGCCCCCTTTACACAAGGGGGTCTTTTCCCGTGCCTGCAATTATTTTACAAATTACGCTGTTAGCATCTGTAAACACACGGAGATTATACTGTGCAAAACAAAAATGCACCTACGCTTTCTCTAACGAAAGGATAGGTTCATCTTTTTTGAAATTCTTCGCCGGTGATCAGATAATTGATGGATACATTATAATATTTTGACATTGCAACCAGCAACGCAAGGGATGGCTCGCGCTTGCCGTTTTCGTAATAGGACAATGCTTCTCGGGAGATATTCAAATCCATAGCAACTTTCTGCTGGTTCAATTTTCGTTGTTTGCGAATATTTTTCAGCCCAATCATCCAATCACCCCTTGCATTTATTGTAACATTGTGTTACACTGTTTTATGTAACATTCTGTTACACAAGAAGGGAGATTATTAAAATGAAAAAAATCAAAGCACTACTCGCCGTTATTTTAGTCCTGTCTATTGGCTTTAGCCTGCTTGCCTGTGAGAAAAAAGTCAATCTGCAAACCGAAAAAGATGTTGTCAATCACCTTGAGGACTTTTTTAAAGACGAGGACAAATGGGAAGACATTTATGAGGAATTGGGCCTATACTATACCGTAAATGGTAGTTCTAAGCTTCTTTCCTCGTCCTTTGCCCAAAAAGAAGATGGCCATTGGTTGGCTGTATTGCACCTATCTGTAGAAGGCTATACGGATGCAGCCAAAACCAATAAAGGCACTTTTGAGGCTTCCTATATCGCACAGGTAACAGCAGACGGACAAGTGACAGAGCTGTTCATCCAGAAAGGTATCACTACTAAAATTTATTACGACTAAAAAATCAAATCCACAAGGAGGGTTACTATGTTTTGTTCTAAATGCGGAAAAGAAATAGCTGATGAAGCGATTATTTGCCCCGTATGTGGTTGTGCTACCGCCAACTATCATCCTTTTACTGATCATAATACCCAGTCTCAAAACAACAACTCATATTCTCAGGATTACATTGCTCTGAAAGAATTTGAAGACAAGGTAAATAGCCTATATACTATCAGTATTATTGCTCTAATTTTATTTCTAGGCATTGGAATTATTTTTACTATTGTTTTTTGGTTAAAGCTAAAAACTATCTTTATCCCCCAAATTACAACTACAAACCCAAACGAAATTGCTATGTATGAATCTATAAAGCGGAAACTCGGAAAAGCGTCTTCCTTTGCGAACGCGCCCTTGTATGTCCTGATAATTTTCTTGGTCCCCGCATTTCTTTATGGCCAAATGTTTGGTGCTGCAGCATTGGTCTTTGTTGGATGTATCGCCATCATTTTTTTGATAATGATACCTTGCGCAAAACATTTAAATATGTTAAATGAAGCAAAGAAATAGACTATCCCAATCAAAACGTCTTGAAAGCAAATAGCGCAGTAGAAATTCTACTGCGCTGTTATTCTTTGTGCCAAACTATGTATCGCCAGACAAAATCGGTCGATTGGTGTCAATGTTGTATGAGAGGGGTCGCCCTCGCGGATGCGGAGGGTACGGCGAATTTCGTTGGGAATAACAATACAATGTATATATTATCGTTTGCGCGCATAGTATTGTTTGTAAATCAGAAAGGAGTTCAGGCATGGATAAAAAGGTCGTTCGTTTCTTACTCACAGCGTTGTTTGGATGGATTGGCAGCATTATCATCAACCACTCCAATCTCCGTCCGGAAGGGTACACGTGTCGCACAGGCGCATACTTTTGGTTCAGCTTCCTAACGCTCGGTATTTACCCCGTTGTCGCCAGCATCTGCAACATTTCCTTTACTGATGGTGAGCGCAACATCGGCTACAAAAAAACCATACTGTAACGCATACTACATAGAAAACACGCCTTATGGAGCATAAGGCGTGTTTTTATATGCAAAGAAAATATACAGTGTATTCACTTATTTTTATACATTTTTTATGGCGGATATGGGCTGATTTTTCGTAAATTGGCACTATGTTGTGCAATATACCTAAAACACAGCCGAAACTCGGCTGCATTTTTGTTAGGTAATCCACCAAAAACCGATGAATATATGCTTGCATATTTATTCAATGTGTGCTACAATCTGTTTACCTAATCAATTATGCGCATTTTCAAGGAGGAGAAGAGAATGAGTAAGAAGGTTAAAAAGATTGTATTGGCCTATTCCGGTGGTTTGGACACCTCCATTATCATTCCTTGGCTCAAGGAAAACTACGGCAACCCTTATATCATTGCCGTTGCCGGTAATGTGGGTCAGGCTGACGAGCTGGAAGGCTTGGAGGAAAAGGCATACAAGACCGGCGCTGACAAGTTCTATGCCGCCGACCTGTGCGACGAGATGGTGAACGAGGTTATCGTTCCCTCTATTCAAGCCGGCGCTATGTACGAGGAATACCTGATGGGTACCGCTTTTGCCCGTCCTATCATCGCAAAGGCTTTGGTGGAAATCGCACTGAAGGAAGGCGCCGATGCCATCGCCCACGGCTGTACCGGCAAGGGCAACGACCAAGTTCGTTTCGAATTGGCAATCAAGCGCTTTGCCCCCGATATGACCATCATCGCCCCTTGGCGTGAGTGGAACATCAAGTCCCGTGAAGAGGAGATTGATTACGCGGAAGCACACAATGTGCCGCTGAAAATCAACCGTGAAACCAACTACTCCAAGGATAAGAATATGTGGCACTTAAGCCATGAGGGCTTGGATTTGGAAGACCCGTGGAATGAGCCGCAGTACGAAAAGCCCGGTTTCTTGGAAATGGGCGTTTCCCCCATGCAAGCGCCCGATGCGCCTACATATGTTACCATTGACTTTGAAAAGGGCGTTCCCGTTGCGCTCGACGGTGTGAAAATGACCGCCACCGAAATGATTTGGAAGCTCAACGAAATCGGCGGCGCAAACGGCATCGGCCTGCTTGACATCGTGGAAAACCGTTTGGTCGGTATGAAGTGCAGAGGCGTGTACGAAACTCCCGGTGGTGCCATTCTTTACAAGGCACACAGTGTTTTGGAAACCCTGTGCCTTGACAAAATGACCGCCCACAAAAAACAGGAGCTGAGCATTTGCTTTGCAGAGCTGCTCTACAACGGCCTGTGGTTCTCTCCTCTGCGTGAGGCCCTGTCCGCATTCGTAACCGAAACCCAAAAGACCGTTACCGGTACCGTACGGCTTAAGCTCTACAAGGGCAATATGATCAATGCAGGTGTAAAGAGTCCGTTCTCTCTGTACTCCGAGGATATTTGCACCTTTGGCGAGAGCGATTACGACCAGGCACAGGCCACCGGCTTTATCAACCTTTGGGGTCTGCCCACGCAGGTGCAGGCGCTGATGGAACAAGGAAAGCTGAACAATGGCTAAAATGTGGGAAGGGCGGTTCAGCAAAGCGCTGGACCAGCAGGCTGACGACTTTAACGCCTCCATTCATATTGACAGCCGTATGTTCCGGCAGGATATCGAAGGCTCCATGGCGCATGCCGCGATGCTCTCTGCAAAGGGCATCATCGCTGAAAACGACGCAGACACGATAATTGCCGAGCTTGCAAACATTTTAGCGGATTTGGAGAGTGGAACGCTCCCCATTGATATGACCGCCGAGGACATTCATATGTTTGTAGAGGCGGAGCTGACCAAGCGAATCGGTGATGTAGGCAAACGGCTCCACACAGCCCGTAGCCGTAACGACCAAGTGGCGGTGGATATTCGGCTGTATTTGCGGCAAGAGGCAACGGAAATTATCCAAATGCTCAAAACGCTTTTGGAAGCAATCCTGTTCCAAGCCACCGAGCACAAGCAGACCATCATGCCCGGCTACACCCACCTGCAACGCGCGCAGCCCATCACATTTGCCCATCATTTATTGGCGTACGGAATGATGTTCACACGCGACATCTCGCGTATTGAAGATGCGGTAAAGCGAATGAATGTCAGCCCGTTGGGCTCCTGCGCGCTGTCCGGCACCACCTATGATACGGATAGATATATGACCGCAAAAGCACTCGGCTTTGACGGCATCACCCTCAACAGCATCGACGGCGTGTCCGATAGAGATTTCTGCGTGGAGCTACTCTCCGCCTTTGCCACCGTGATGATGCATTTATCCCGATTCAGCGAGGAGATTATCCTCTGGGCAAGCTGGGAATTCAAGTTCATTGAGCTGGACGACAGCTACACCACCGGTTCTTCCATTATGCCCCAGAAGAAAAACCCCGACATCGCAGAGCTGGTGCGTGGCAAGACCGGACGGGTCTATGGCGACCTTATGGCAATGCTCACCGTCTTAAAAGGCATCCCCTTGGCATATAACAAGGATATGCAAGAGGATAAGGAATGCATCTTTGATGCCATCGACACAGTCAAGCAATGCTTAACTGTGTTCCCCCCTATGCTCAAGACCCTGCGTGCGCTACCCGACAATATGCGCAAAGCCGCCCAAAAGGGATTTATCAATGCCACCGACCTGGCAGACTACCTAACCAAAAAGGAAATCCCCTTCCGTACGGCTTACAAGCTGGTAGGTCAGATTGTTGCCTACTGTATTGAAAAGAACACGGTGCTGGAGGCACTTACCATAGCAGAATATAAGCAATTCCACCACCTGTTTGAGCAGGACGTATTCGAAGCAATCGACCTGCAACGCTGTGTGGAGAGCAGAATCTCCGCAGGCGGTACCAACCAAGCATCCATCGAAGAACAAATCCAACACATTCAAAACAAAATTTAGGAGGAAAATGAAATGAAAAAGTTATTCGCAATTCTGTTAGCATTGACCCTGTGCCTGTCCCTGGCCGCTTGTGGCGCCAAGGAGGAGGCCGGTGCCAAAATCGCCGTTCAAAAGGGTACCACCAGCTTGATGTATGCTGATGCTCTGAAGAACACCAAGACTGTTTCCTACGATACCTTCGCACTGGCTGCCAAGGATATGATCAACGGCAACGCTGATTATATGTTCGTTGACAAGACCACCGCTAAGGCTTTGGCTAAGGAAATCGAGGGTCTGAAAATCATCGAGATCGCTCTGTCCAGCGAGAACTATGGCATCGGTATTGATAAGAATCAGGCTGACCTGAAGACCAAGATTGACAACATTCTGGTTGAGAAGGCTGCTGAGATCGACGCCATTAAGGAAAAGTATATGAACGGCGAAGAAGATAAGTATGTGGGTATCACCTCCGGCACAAAGGATGGCAGCAAGGCAGCTGAGCAGCTGGTTGTTGCTACCAACGCGGAGTTTGCTCCCTGGGAGTACAAGGAAGGTAACCAATACTTCGGCATTGATATGGAGATCGCAAAGCTGTTCGCTGATGAGCTGGGTCTGGAGCTGGTAATCGACGATATGGAGTTCGACGCAGTTGTGGGCGCTGTTGGCAAGCAGAATGTTGACATTGCTATGTCCGGCATCACCATCACCACCGAGCGTCTGGGCGTTATCAACTTCTCCGAGCCCTATTACACTGAGTCCATCGTTTGCGTTGTCAAGACTGACAATACCGAGCTGGATTCCGCCGGCACTGTTGTTGACATGCTGAATGTCATCTGCGCTGAAAAGTAATTAAGTAAAACAGAAAAGGTAAGTGAAGGCTTAGTGAAAGCGCTAAGCCTTCACTTTGGTTAAAACTATGAATATAACACAGATGTGGAATGAATTTATTAAGCAGTTCATCACCCAGCACGGTTATGAGAATGTGCTCAACGGCCTGTGGATCACGGTGCGGATCGCTGTTTTTGGTCTGCTGATCGGTATTGCCATCGGTACGCTCATCGCTGTGGTGCGGGTGATGCCCAAGTATAAGCTGCTGCCCCGGATTCTGGATAAGATCTGCGTGTGCTACATTGAGCTGTTCCGCGGCACACCTATGGTGGTGCAGCTGCTGATTGGCTACTGGGTGCTGCTGCCGGCGTTGGGTATAACCGTAGATTCCGGCGTTCCTGTGGCGATCATCGTATTCGGTCTTAACAGCGGCGCCTATGTCAGCGAAATTATGCGGGGCGGTATTCAGTCCGTAGACCCCGGTCAGATGGAAGCCGGCAGAGCCGTTGGTCTGACCTATGCCACTACTATGCTGAAGATCGTGGTTCCCCAGGCCGTCAAGAACATCCTGCCCACCCTGGGTAACGAGTTCATCGTGCTGATCAAGGAGACCTCCATCGTCAGCTTTATTGCGGTGACCGACCTTTACAAATCCTTCAAGCAGTTGGGCGATCCTACCTATGACTACACCATGCCCTATCTGATGCTGGCGGCAACCTATTTGATTATGGTTCT
>JAZNGK010000130.1:0-2815 GCA_045576395.1 Faecousia sp.
TAAAAAAACCCCGCCGTCCCGCGGTACCCCCAGTTTTTGTAATCAATCGTTGGTGTAGTTGTCAAAATAGCCTTGGATATAAATGATAGGCGTGCCCTTGTCGCCGGAGCCTGAGGTCAAGTCGCACAGAGAGCCAATCAAGTCCGTCAAGCGACGGGGGGTCGTGCCCTGTGCGGCCATATTGCCGACTAGGCTCGAGCCGTCTTTTTGCTGAATCTTTCCTTTAATGGCATCCTTTAATGCCTCACCGGAAAGATTGGCAAAGTCGTTATCCGCCAAATACTTAAGCTTCAGCTCGTTGGGCGTGCCTTCCAAGCCTGCGGTATAGGCAGGAGAAACCACAGGGTCAGCCAGCTCCCAAATCTTGCCGACAGGGTCTTTGAAAGCACCGTCGCCATAGACCATCACTTCCATATGCTTGCCTGTGGCGTCCAGCAGACGCTTTTGAATGTCCTCAACCAGACCTTGACAATCTCTGGGGAACAGCTTAACAGTGTCCTCTGTGGCCTTGTTGGAGCCAAGCAGACCATAGCCGGGGTTGTAGCCACTGCCGTTGACAGGCGCAGTCATAATTTCGTCAAGCCCGAAAATCCGTTCGCCGCCGGCGGCCTTTAGCAGACGCTTTGTGCGTGCGCGTGTATGAATATCGCAGGTAAGCACATTCTTGGTGTACTGCAAAATGGCACGAGGGTCGTTGGCAAAGATAATTTCGGCCTCGGCACCGGACTCTTGAATCAAGGTTTTGTAGTATTCCACATAGTCCACACCGGTAAAGGGGTGCTTTATATAGCCGAACAGCTCCCGATATGTTTTTTCGGTCAGCACATCGCGATAGGGGTCTACATTCTGCTTGTCCATCAAATCCCAATCGATTAGGTGGTTGCCCACTTCGTCGGAGGGGTAGCTGAGCATCAGTACAATTTTCTTACAACCTTGGGCAATACCGCGCAGGCAGATTGCAAAGCGGTTGCGGCTCAAAATGGGGAAAATAACACCCACCGTTTCACCGCCCAGTTTGTTGCGCACATCGTGGGCGATATCTGCAACACCGACATAGTTGCCCTGTGCGCGGGCAACAATTGCCTCGGTCAAAGCGACTACATCGCGGTCGCGGGGGGTTAGACCCTCGACTTTAATTGCTTCTAAAATAGAACCGGTAACGATTTCTGCCAAGTTATCACCTTGACGAATAATCGGTGCGCGAACACCCATAGAAACAGTACCTAACATCCGGCTCATAGTAACACTTCCAATTCTTTATAGTTTTGTTCAAATCCCGTAAAAGACGCAAGCGCTCTTACCGATTTATTATAATACATACTTGTCCATTTGTAAAACAAAAAATACAGGAGATTGCAAAAAAATTATAACAATTTGCCTACAATATACCATAAAACCACCAGCAGGATAATCAGCGGAATGTAGGCGGCCAGCGCGGCAGATGCGATGGAGATTGCCACGATGCCCATTTTTTCCAATACAAGTACCAAACCTGCCAAAATGCCGGTTGTGAGAATGGCTTTTGTAATCTGCTTGCCAACCACATTGGCAAAGAAGAAGGTATACAGGGCGGCAATCAGCGGATTGACGGTGGTAAGCACAAGTCCGACGAGGAATTTTAGCGCGCCCGTTAGGAGCATAAGCACCAAAATTGCCAGCAAAATGACAGGTGCGTAGGTTACAAGTCCCTCGGGCAGATAGTTTGTGAGCAAGCCTGTAACAACCAAATGCAAAATGAGCGCAATCACAACGCCCAAACAGCGGAAGAAAACCCAACCGAGAATACGCTTACCGGTGGGAAGCCACCCGTCAGCCAAATTCATCAGGAAGGATAGAATAATCATACTAAGTACTTGTGTGCAAATGACGGTGTAATCTGCTTGGAAACTGAACAGAATCATACTGTCATTTTCAATGGTAACAAAGGGAAGCGGTGCGATAAATTTTTGAAAATCTTCGCCTGCACCACCCAGCACAACGGTGATAGCGTAGATAAACAAAATACCGATGGCAGAGGATACCGCCAAAATCAGCGCAGAGCGCTTGCCAAAAACAAAACGCCCAACCAATGCCAACGCAAGCAAGGCGGCAATCAACATGCCGATTGCCTTCAAAAACTCGAAAATGTCTAAGTTTAGCGCTGCAAAATAGTTCACAATCGATTCCATAAGAACCTCCTAAAATGCAAACAGCCGCCAGAAAACCGGCGGCTGTTTTGTCTGTGTAAATGAAGTAAAAATTACTTCATCTCTGCCTCGGCGCCAGCTTCCTTCAGCTTTGCAACCATCTGCTCGGCATCTTCCTTGGAGACAGCTTCCTTCAAAGTCTTGGGGCAGTTGTCAACCAGGTCCTTTGCGTCCTTCAGACCCAGACCGGTAATCTCACGAACGACCTTGATAACGTTCAGCTTGGAAGCGCCGGCATCCTTCAGGACAACATCAAACTCGGTCTTCTCTTCAGCAGCCTCAGCAGCACCGCCGGCAGCGGGAGCAGCAACAGCAGCAGCAGCGGCAGAAACGCCGAAAACTTCTTCCAGAGTGTGAACCAGTTCGGACAGCTCCAGAACGGTCAGACCCTTAACTTCCTCTACGAGAGCAGTGACTTTTTCACTAGCCATTGTTATATCCTCCTAAATGTTAAATGTGTTGTAATGTTTGTGGATTTACGAATAGATTAAGCTTCTGCAGCTTCTTCTGCAGGAGCGCCGCCTTCCTTCTGGATACGGATCTGATCCAGGACGAAAGCCAGGCTGGAGATAGGAGCCAGGAAAGTACCAAGCACCTGAGCGACCAGAGCATCCTTGCTGGGCAGTTCG
>JAZNGK010000131.1:0-6146 GCA_045576395.1 Faecousia sp.
CCTTCGCGCCTGCACGCAGGGCGGCGCCCTCGGTAACATCGGTACAGTTATTCGGAATAACCAAAATATCGAATAAAGCTTTGGGGTAGTCCTGCTGTAATAGGCTTTTTATCAAATTGCCAATCACATTTTCCTCGTTACGCGCGCCAATTAAGACGGCAAATTTGGTTTTCGGGGGTGCTATGGGATATTTTTTTCTGGGTATCAAGCAGCAAACGCCCATAATGGCCGTATAGTAGGCTAAAATCTTTGCTATCCAGCCCAAAATCTCTATCACAATGTCCAGAATTCGACACCTCCCTCGCATCTTGATACATTATACCTCTTTTCTTTGAAAAAAGAAAGAGGTAATTATACGAATATTACCGAAAAATAACACAGCACAAAACGCACACCCCGGAAACATAACGCTTCCGGGGTGCAGATTCAAACAGTTTTGTTCATTTGCTTACATCAAGAGGGAATCTTAGTAGAACTTCTTCTTGTTCTTACGGGCAGCTTCAGACTTCTGCTTACGCTTCAGGCTGGGGCTGACATAATGCTCACGCTTCTTAACTTCAGCGATAACGCCTTCCTTGGCACAGCTACGCTTAAAACGACGCAGAGCGCTCTCCAAGGACTCGTTTTCCTTTACGCGAATTTCAGACATTGTTTTCCCTCCCTCCGATGGTGTCCGGCTCAATCCTGGACACATTCAGGGCCATATCGGCTCAACTATTATATGCCGAATTTCCTTTTTTGTCAAGCAGGTTTTCTGCCTTTTTCACACATTTTTGCGAAATGCGGCTTATTTTACAATCAAATTCACAAGTTTATTCTTAACTACGATGGTCTTGATGATATTGCCGCCATTTTTCTCAAGGAATGTGGCAATCTTTTGGTCGGACAGCACATTCGCAATTACGGTTTCGTCCGACAGGTCGGCCTCCATCACAACGGTACCACGCATTTTGCCGTTGACCTGCACAGCTATGGTAACCTCGCTGTCCTTGCACTTCTCCTCGGAATAGGTCGGCCAGCTCTCGTAGGCAATTGTATCTTGATGACCCATTACCTGCCAAATCTCCTCACCTGCATGGGGCACGATACAAGAGAACATCTTAATAAAGCCCTCGGCATATTCTCTTGGGCAGGTACCGTTCTTATAGACATCATTCACGAAGACCATCATCTGTGCAATCGCGGTGTTAAAGCCGAGTTCTTCAAAATCGGCTGTAACCTTTTTCACCGTTTGATGATAAATTTTAGTCAGCTTGCCATCGTCCGTATCGGTAATGTTGGCAGGCTCGGTGAAGAAGTTCCACACACGGTTGATAAACTTTCTCGCACCTGCCACCGCAGTGGTACTCCAAGGCTTAGAAACCTCCAGAGGGCCCATAAACATCTCGTAAAGGCGAAGGGTATCTGCACCGTATTCGCGTACAATATCGCTGGGGTTGACCACAAATTCGGGGAAACGCTTGCCCATTTTAATGCCGTTTTCACCCAAAATCATACCCTGGTGCACCAGCTTCTTGAACGGCTCTTTTACAGGAGACAGACCATTATCATACAGGAAGCGATTCCAAATTCTCGAATAAATCAAGTGGCCGACTGCATGCTCGGGACCGCCGATATACAAGTCAACAGGCATCCAATGTTCCATCAGCTTAGGGTCGCAGAAGGTTTCCTCGTTCTTCGGGTCAATGTAGCGCAGATAGTACCACGAAGAGCCGGCAGAGCCGGGCATGGTAGAGGTTTCACGGATACCCTTTATGCCGTTTTGGTTGTACTGTTTCCACTCGGTCGCATTCTCCAAGGGCGCCTGCCCGTTACGACCCTTATAGTCCTCCAGCTCAGGCAGAACCAAGGGCAATTCACTATCCGGCAGGAACACCGTTTCACCGTCTTCGGTATAGACACAGGGAACAGGCTCGCCCCAATACCGTTGACGGGCAAAAATCCACTCTCTAAAGTGGTAGTTAACCTTTCTCCTTGCAACGCCCACGCCCTCAAGCTTAACTGTGATAGCTTCCTTTGCCTCTTCCACAGTAAGTCCTGTGAATTCCTCGGAATTTATCAGCCGACAGCCCTTGCCCAAATAGTTCTGCTTTTCAAAGGCACATTCGGAAACATCTCTGCCTTCGATGACTTGAATCATAGGAATATTGTGAACTGTTGCATACTCAAAGTCGCGCTGGTCGTGGCTGGGAACTGCCATAACCGCGCCTGTGCCATAGCTTGCCAACACGAAATCACCGATAAAGACCGGCACTTCCTTACCGTTAACAGGGTTAATGGCATAAACGCCTTGCAGCTTGCAACCGGACTTGGTTTTGTTCAGTTCGGTGCGGTCCATATCGCTCTTTTTCACAGATTCTGCGATATAAGCCTCCACCTCGGCTCTGTTTTGCACTCTATCCATAAGGTCTTGCACAATTTTGCCGTCGGGTGCCAAAACCATAAAGGTGATACCGTAAATGGTTTCAATACAGGTAGTATAGATAGAAAATTCTCCGCCACCGACCAATTTGAAATCCACTTCTACACCGGTACTCTTGCCAATCCAATTGCGCTGAATTTCCTTGGTGGATTCAGGCCAATCAATCTCATCCAGACCCTCCAAGAGTTTTTCTGCAAAGGCAGGCTGGTCGATAACCCATTGCATCATATTCTTTTTGACAACGGGATAACCGCCACGCTCGGACTTGCCGTCGATAACCTCGTCGTTGCTAAGTACAGTACCCAGCTCTTCACACCAATTGACGGGCATTTCCACCCGTTTGGCGTAACCTGCCTCATACAGCTTTTTGAAAATCCATTGTGTCCACTTATAGTAATCGGGGTCGGAAGTGGCAATCATCTTGCTCCAATCGTAATCAAAACCCAATTCCTTTAATTGCTTGGAGAAGGTCTTGATATTTTCTTGCGTAAAACCGTTGGGGTGATTGCCGGTGGAAACCGCATACTGCTCCGCAGGCAGACCGAAGGAATCATAGCCCATCGGGTGCAGAACATTATAGCCCTGCATACGCTTCATACGGGACATAATATCCGTAGCGGTATAGCCCTCGGGATGTCCGGCATGCAGACCCACACCGGAAGGATACGGGAACATATCCAGCGCGTAGTACTTCGGCTTTGAAAAGTCCCATACATCGGTATGGAAGGTGTTATTTTCCTCCCAATATTTTTGCCATTTCGCTTCTACAATTTGGTGTTCGTAATTCAATTTTATCTCCCTCACTCTTCTATTACAATGTCCCGAATATCAACCTGCTCGGCATCTGCCCACAGGCGCTCCAAGGCATAGAATTCTCTTGCTTCTTCCGTAAATACATGGACAACCAAGCTACCGTAGTCCAAAAGCTCCCAAGAATTACCACGATGACCCTCGCGACCCAGCATCGGCTCACCCAAGCGGTCAAGCGTGTACTCGGCATAGTCGCACAGGGTTTTGACATGGGTGCTGGAAGTGCCTGTGCAAATTAAAAAGTAATCAGCCAAAGAGCTTACTTTGTCAATTTTTAGGAGCTTAATATGCATGCCCTTCTTTTCATCCAAGGCTTTGGTTATTTCATAAGCAACTTCTTTCGCAGTTAACATAGTATCGTCCTCTCAAATCTCTTTTTGTAAATATGCAAGCGCCTCCGCGGAAATGGGCGAAATATCCTTCCCATTCCTTTGAAGATGTTCTATTGTCATCCGAAGTCCCAGCATCAGCGCCTTGTCCAGGTCCTCAAACGCAAGGCTTCTAAGCTGTTCCACATCGGGGAAATCTCGATTTGGTTCAATATAATCCGCCAGATATAAAATTTTATCCAGCTTGCTCATACGGGGTTTTCCCGTCGTATGGCAGGCAATCGCATCGACCACCTGCTTATTCTCCCCAAAAATCCGTTCTGCTACCATACTTCCCGTTAAGGCGTGAATGGTATTGGGATTTTCCTTGGAAAATTTATCCTGTATCATACCATATTCGTTACACAAAGTCAATTGCAAAGGTCCGTCCAACACCTTGGTAATATCGTGCAACAGACCTGCACGGCAGGCATCGGTGGAATCGACACCCCAATGCTTTGCCAATGCCACAGCCGTATCGCGACAGCCCAACACATGGGCAACTCTATTGGGTTTCAGCAGACTGATAACCACCTGCTCCAATTCCTCTACAGGCAGGTTGCGATAGTCCTTTTTGATGCCGTAAAGACCATTTTTTCGGATATAGTCTTCCACGCCTGCGGGTAGCCAATCACTTGCACAGGAAAAGGCAAGCAGACCGCGGAGCTGGGTTGAGGAAATCGCGGTTACGGGGTTTTCCACCAAATAGACCCTTGCCCCGTTTTTTTCCATTTCCGTTTTTAGCTGTGCTATCTTCTCTCTTTCCTGCTTATCGCCACGGTAAAACACGCCAATCGATGCCTTTGCAAGAATCCGCTGTGGCTGTTTCCACGAATCAAAGGACAAAAACATATCCGTTCCCATAAAGAGCACCAGCTCATCATTGGGATATTGCAAAGCCAACTCTTCAACCGTTTCGTAGGTATAGCTTGCACCGCCACGCCTTAGCTCAATATCACAAACCTGCATTTTATCACCCGATGCAAGCTGTACCATTTCCAGCCGTTGTGCAGGTGTGGGTGAATTGGCAGGTAGTGCTTTATGAGGGGCAACACAGGCAGGAATCAGCAAGAATTTTTGGAGATTCCATGTGTCGATGGCATACTGTGCCGCACGAATATGACCCACATGCGGTGGGTTGAAGGTACCGCCATATATGCCAATCCTCTCCACAGTCCATGCCCCCTGCTTAATCCTCGGAATTTCTTAATTGGCGCTCTCTGTCGCGCTCAATGGCTTTGTCAATTGCCATTTGGCGGAAGTACTCATTTCGTTGCTCGCGCACCTTTCTTGCCGCCTGTCTGCGCGCCTGTGCGCCTTTACGAACAGGGTTTTTCTTTCCGCTTGGTGTATCCTTGCGTTTGGCACGCCCTGTTTGATTTCTCTGCTCTTGGCATCTTTCACTAAAGCGGTAGAGAATAAATTTTGTACCGATTATACCTACGCCATCAGCGCCCGTAGCCGCACAAATTTCATCGCAAGCCTCTCTCGGGGTCATCAGCGCGCCCTCAAGCACCTTTCCCTTTATGAGTTCACGCGTGAGAAGCTGATTCTCTGCCTCGGCAATTAACGCATCTGTAATGCCACTTTTACCCACCATTAAGGTCGTATCAATGGTTGTTGCTTCACTGCGAAGCTCTGCGCGCCGTTTACTTGTCAGCATAGCCTGCCTCCTTTAATTTCTCATAAAAGACCCGTAAGGCATTCGCCCTGTGGGATACTTGATTCTTTTCCTCCGCAGACATTTGCGCGGTGGATTTGCCCATAGGCGGATAGTAGAAAATCGGGTCATAGCCAAAGCCGTTTTCGCCAACAGGCGCGCGCAATAGCTCTCCGTGAATTTCACCGCGCGCTTGCAAGGTCTCGCCGTCGGGCGTAACCATGGTAATCACACAGACGAACTTTGCCTGCCGCTGTCCGTCGGGAACAGCTTCTGTGTTTTTCAGCAGCAATTCCAATCTGCCCCAATCATCCAGGGAATCGTCGAAGCCGTATCGCGCGGAATATATACCGGGCGCACCGCCCAGCGCGTCCACCGCGATACCGGAATCATCCGCCATAGCAGGCAGACCTGTCGCTTCCATAACGGCCTTTGCCTTAATATAGGAATTTTCCTCAAAGGTCGTGCCGTTTTCCTCTACATCGATGTCCACGCCCACTTCGGATTGGAGCACCAATTCAATGTCAAATTGCTCTGTAATTTTGCTGATTTCCACCAGCTTGTGCTTATTTTTACTCGCCAGAACTACTTTCATTTACAACAAAGCCTCCACAAAACCTCTTGCCTCAAAGGGCATCAAATCCTCGGCCTGCTCACCCACGCCCACAAATTTTACGGGAATTTGCAGACTATCCGCAACGGCAATCACAATACCGCCCTTGGCAGTTCCGTCAAGCTTTGTTAAGGCAATTGCAGTAACACCTGCAACCTCCTTAAACTGCTTGGCTTGCATTAAGCCGTTTTGACCCGTTGTGCCGTCGAGCACCAGCAAAACCTCTTTTGCAGCATTGGGCAACTCACGCTCTACAATGCGGCTGATTTTATT